>NZ_JBBAYJ010000018.1 GCF_037153975.1 Aquipuribacter sp. SD81 | reverse complement strand
GCCCGCGGGGGCGGGACGCGCGCCCGGCGGGGCGGGACGCCGTCCCGCTGCGGCGCCCGCGGCGACGCCCGGCGCCCGACGTGTGGCGCAGGGGTGACCGCGGTGACCGGCCCGAGAGGCACAGCAGGCACGGGGCGCACGAGAGGTGTGCGGTGGGCGCGGCGGACCGCGGTGGGGACGTCCCGGCGCCACGTGACGACGTCCGGCCGACCGTGGCCGCGCTCCGCCCGGGCGGTCGCCGTCGTCGCCGCGACCGTCGCCGCGCTCGGGCTCGGGGCGTGCGCGGGCCTGCCGACGCCCGCGCCGCTCGACCCGGCCGCCGCCCCGGCGACCGGCGGGGTCGTCACGGCCGTCCAGGCCGACCTCGTCCGCGCCGACGTCGCCGCCCGCCTCGCGGCCGCGACGGCCGGCGCTGGGTCCGTTGACCTCACCGCGGCCCTGACCGGGCCCGCGCTCGCCGCCGCGCGGTTCCGGCAGCCGCCGACCGCGGACGCGCCGGACGGGGGAGGGTCGGACGGGGGAGGGTCGGACGAGCCGTCCGCCGGGGGGCCGTCCGCAGCGTCGTCCCCGGCCGCCTCGGGAGCGGCCGCGGCGCCGTCGCCGACGCCGGCCGCGTCCGGTGCGCCCGTCGGCGAGCCGTCGCCCCCGGCCACGGCGCCGTCCCCGGCGGCGGCCCCGGCAGCGGCCCCGGCGGACCTCGAGCCCGCCGCGGTCGCCGCGTCGGAGCTCGTCGTGTCGCCCCGCCTCGACGGCTGGCCCCGGTGGTTCGCCTCCGTCGTGCCCGGCGAGCAGCCCGCCGCCGCGCCGGTGCTCGAGGTCCTCGTGTCGTACGGACCGCGCGAGCCGTACCTGCTGTGGGGCCGCGCCCACATGCTCCCCGGCGCCCCGGCCGTCGAGGTCGCCCCCGCGGCCGCCTACCCGCCACCCGGGGCCCCCGGTGGCGACGACGCGGCCGGGGACACGGTCGACGCCGGGCCCGCCGACCCGGCCTCGACGCCGGCCCCCGAGGAGCCGGAACCGGGGCTGCGCGCGGCGCTGGAGGGGCTGGTGCCCGGTTACGCCTCGGTCGTGGGCGCCGGTGACGCGAGCCCGGCCGCCGCGGCCTTCGAGCCGGACGTCTTCGTGGCCGGGCTCCGCGAGCGCGCGGCGGCCGAGCGCCGCGCCGTCGCGGGGGTCGCCGGGGTGATCGTCGCCGCGGAGCCCTTCGTCGCCGACGACCCCGCCGCCGCGACGGGGGAGGGGACGGGCCCTGCCGGGGGTGCCGGCACCCTCCTCGCGGTGCGCACCGTCGAGGGCGACGTGCTCGCCGTCACCGCGCTGGAGACCGCGACCACGACGAGCGTGCGGCCGGGGGCGGGTCACGTCCGACCCGGCCCGGAGGTGCGCGCAGCGACGGGAATCGACGCCGTCGACAGCGCGTTGACCGTGCGGTCCGTCGCCGTGCTGGCCTTCGTCGTCCCCGAGGAGCGGGGCGCGATCCGGCTCGTCGCGGTGGGCGAGGAGCTCGTGGGCGCGGACGCGCGCTGACCGGTTCGGCGCCCTCGCGGCACCGTGGCAGGCTGACGGCAGCGTCCGGCCGGGGACCCCGGCAGGAGCGGACCGAACCCGGCGGGGAGCCCGCCGGACCCGTGCACGAGAGGACCGCACCATGACCCAGCCGCCCGGTCTCAACCTCCGGGGCGCCGTGGACCTGACCGCGCTCGCCCGTCCCCAGTCCGTCCCGGCGGCCGCACCCGGGGACGGCGGCGCGGGCCCGGCCGGCGGCCCGCTCGGGTCCGGGGTCGTCGTCGACGTCGACGAGGCCGGCTTCGAGGCCGTCGTCCAGCAGTCCCTCACCGTCCCGGTCGTCATCGACCTGTGGGCGGAGTGGTGCGGGCCGTGCAAGCAGCTGTCGCCGGTGCTGGAGCGGCTGGCCGAGGAGTACGGCGGGCGCTGGCTGCTCGCCAAGGTGGACGTCGACGCCAACCCGCGCATCGCCCAGGCCTTCCAGGCGCAGTCCATCCCGATGGTCGTCGCGCTGCTCAAGGGCCAGCCCGTGCCCCTCTTCACCGGTGCGGTGCCGGAGCAGCAGGCGCGCCAGGTCATCGACGAGCTGCTGAAGGTCGCCGCCCAGAACGGGGTGACCGGCACGGTGGCCGTCGGCGACGCCGACGCCGAGCAGGAGCCCCAGCCGGCCGAGGAGCCGCCGCTGCCGCCGCTGCACGCCGCGGCCGCCGAGGCGTTCGAGCGCGGCGACTACGAGGCGGCCGCCGCGTCGTTCGAGCAGGCGCTCGCCGAGAGCCCGGCCGACGCCGAGGCGAAGGCGGGCCTGGCCCAGGCCCGGCTGTTCGCCCGCGTGGCCTCGGTCCCGCAGGCCGTCGCCGCGGGTCTGGCCGAGACGGCGGCCTCGGACCCGGGCAACGTGGACGCGGGGCTCGCCGTCGCCGACCGGGACCTGTTCGGCGGCCACGTGGAGGACGCCTTCGCCCGGCTCGTCGAGCTCGTGCGCCGCACGGCCGGCGACGAGCGCGCCGCCGTCCGGACCCGGCTGCTGGAGCTCTTCGAGGTCGTCGGCGTCGACGACCCGCGCGTCGCGCGCGCCCGCGCGGCGCTGGCGAGCGCCCTGTTCTGAGCGACGCGCGCCCGCCGTCGTCCGGTGACGACGGCGGGCGACCCGGGGCCGTGCGGCCCCGGCAGGGGCCTCAGTCCTCCGGCGTCAGCCAGACCGTCCCGAGCGGCGGGACCCGCAGGACCGCGGAGGCGGGCCGGCCGTGCGACGGCTCGTCGGTCGCCTCGACGACGCCGAGGTTGCCGACACCGGAGCCGCCGTACTCCGTCGCGTCGGTGTTGAGCACCTCGCGCCAGCGCCCGGCGTGCGGCAGCCCGAGGCGGTAGTCCTCGTGCGGCGAGCCCGCGAAGTTCGTCACCACCGCGACCGGCTTCTCGCCCTCGGTGAGGCGCAGCCAGGCGAACACGTTGCGGCCGTAGTCGTCCGCCTCGAGCCACTGGAAGCCCGCGCCGTCGAAGTCGGTGCCCCACAGCGCCTCGTGGTCGCGGTAGGTGCGGTTGAGCTCCTTGACCATGGAGTGCAGGCCGCGGTGCCACGGCGTGTCGAGCAGCCACCAGTCCAGCGAGCGGGACTCGCTCCACTCCGGCTCCTGTCCGAGCTCGCAGCCCATGAACAGCAGCTGCTTGCCGGGGTGGCCCCACATGAAGGCGAGGTAGGCGCGCACGGTCGCGAGCTGCTGCCAGCGGTCGCCCGGCATCTTGCGCAGCAACGAGCCCTTGCCGTGGACGACCTCGTCGTGGCTGATGGGCAGCACGTAGTTCTCGCTGAACGCGTACACCATCGAGAACGTCATCTGGTGGTGGTGGTACTGCCGGTGCACCGGCTCCTTGCTCACGTACGCGAGCGAGTCGTGCATCCAGCCCATGTTCCACTTCAGGCCGAAGCCGAGGCCGCCCAGGTGGGTCGGCTGGGTGACGCCGGGGTACGCCGTGGACTCCTCGGCGATCGTCACGATGCCCGGCACCCGCTTGTACGCCGTCGCGTTGAACTCCTTGAGGAAGTCGACGGCCTCGAGGTTCTCGCGCCCGCCGTGGACGTTCGGCAGCCACTCGCCGTCCTTGCGCGAGTAGTCGAGGTACAGCATCGACGCGACCGCGTCGACGCGGATGCCGTCGACGTGGAACTCCTCCAGCCAGTACAGGGCGTTGGCTACGAGGAAGTTGCGGACCTCGGTGCGGCCGTAGTCGAAGACGTACGTGCCCCAGTCCGGGTGCTCGCCGCGACGGGGGTCCGGGTGCTCGTACAGCGGCTCGCCGTCGAAGCGGGCGAGCGCCCAGGAGTCCTTGGGGAAGTGCGCGGGCACCCAGTCGACGATGACGCCGACGCCGGCCTGGTGGAGCCGGTCGACCAGGTAGCGGAAGTCGTCGGGGTGGCCGAACCGGCTGGTCGGGGCGTAGTAGCCCGTCACCTGGTAGCCCCACGAGCCGCCGAAGGGGTGCTCGGCGACCGGCAGGAGCTCGACGTGGGTGAAGCCGAGGTCGGCGACGTAGTCGACGAGCTCCTCGGCGAGCTGGCGGTAGCTCAGCCCCTGGCGCCAGCTGCCGAGGTGGACCTCGTAGACGCTCATCGGGCCGTTGTGCACGTCGCGGGCGGCACGGTCGGTGAGCCACTGCTCGTCCTGCCACGTGTAGGCGGACTCCGTCACCACCGAGGCGGTCGACGGGGGCACCTCGGTGTGTCGGGCCATCGGGTCCGCCTTCTGGTGCCAGCGCCCGTCGCGGCCGAGCAGCTCGAACTTGTAGCGCGCGCCGGCGAGCATGCCGGGCACGAACACCTCCCACACCCCGGACGAGCCGAGCGAGCGCATCGCGTGGGTGCGCCCGTTCCAGGAGTTGAAGTCGCTGATGACGCGGACGGCGCGGGCGTTCGGCGCCCACACCGCGAAGCTCGTGCCCTCGCTCGTGCCGAGCGGGCCGTCGAAGCGGCGCACGTGAGCCCCGAGGACGGTCCACAGCTGCTCGTGGCGGCCCTCACCGATGAGGTGGAGGTCGACGTCGCCGAGCGTCGGCAGGAACCGGTAGGGGTCGTCCACGGTGTGGACGGCACGGCCCTCGTTCGTGTCGTACGCCACCTCGAGGCGGTAGTCGGTCGGCCCGCCGGGCAGGACCGCGACCCAGACGCCGTCGTGCTCGTGCACGGCCTCGGTGCGGGTCGGTTCGCCCCCGTCGGTCGGGGTGAGGACCGTGACGCTGCGGGCGAAGGGCTTGAGGGTGCGGATCGAGAGGCCGTCGGGGCCGGGATGGGCGCCGAGGACGCCGTGGGGGTCGTGGTGCGCGCCGGCTGCGACCGCGGCCAGGACGTCGAGCGGGACCTCGGTCGGGCGCAGAGTGCGGTCGGTCGTCATGTCCCCATCCTGCCGAGGCATCCGGTGGGGTCAAACCAGAACGGCGCGGCGGGGGGTCGCGGGGGCGGGTCGCTACGGTCGTGGGGTGGGTGCATCGCGCGTCGTGTCGCTCCTGCCGTCGGCGACGGAGATCGTGTACGCCCTCGGGGCGGAGGACCGCCTCGTCGGGGTGACGTACGAGTGCGACCACCCCGCCGACGCCCGCCGGCGGCACGCGGTGGTCGTCGGCGGTGCCGACACCTCGGGGCTGACCCCGGCCGAGATCGACGCGCGGGTGCGGGCGATGGCGGCGGCCGGGGAGGACCTCTACACGCTGCACGAGGGTGCGCTGCGCGGGCTCGACCCCGACCTCGTCCTCACCCAGGACCTCTGCCGGGTGTGCGCGCTGCCGTCCGGGGTCGTCGACGACGCGCTCGCGCACCTCGGCTGCTCCGCCGACGTCCTCGCCCTCGACCCCGCCTCGCTGGACGACGTGCTGCGCAGCGTCGTCGACGTGGCCGGCGCGCTGGGCGACGTGACGGCGGGGGAGCGGGTCGTCGCGGGGCTACGGGCGCGCCTGGACGACGTCGCCCGCGCCGTGGCCGGGCTGGCCCGGCCGCGGGTCGTCGTCGTGGAGTGGGTCGACCCGCCGTTCGCCGCCGGGCACTGGGTGCCGGACCTCGTGACGGCGGCGGGCGGGCAGGAGGTGCTCGGCTCGCCCGGTGGCCGGTCGGTGACGACGACGTGGGACGACGTCGTCGCCGCGCGCCCGGACGTCGTGCTGGTCGCCCCGTGCGGGTACCACCTGGACGGCGCCGTGCCGCAGGCCGAGGCGGTGGTGCGGGCCCTCGCCGAGCGCGGCTGCGGGGCCGCGGTGTGGGCCGTCGACGCCGACGGGCTCGTCGTGCGGCCGGGCCCACGCCTCGTCGACGGCGTCGAGGCCTTCGCGCGCGTGCTGCACCCCGACGCCCTCGGCGCCCCCGACCCTGCGGCCGCCCGCCGCCTCGCGTAGGTCGACATTCCTGTCGACGGACGGCGCGTATGTCTGCGTTTGTGTCGACGGACGGCGCGTATGTCTGCGTTTGTGTCGACGGACGGCGCGTATGTCTGCGTTTGTGTCGACGGACGGCGCGTATGTCTGCGTTTGTGTCGACGGACGGCGCGTATGTCTGCGTTTGTGTCGACGGACGGCGCGTATGTCTGCGTTTGTGTCGACGGACGGCGCGTAGGTCTGCGTTCCTGTCGAGGGGGTGACGTGGGCCGAGTCAGGTGGCTGGCCCGTCCACCAACCGGCGGAGGGCCTCCAGGAGCACCGTCCGAGGGCCGGCCATCTGGCGGGCATCGACCTGCAGCACCCGCCACCCCAAGGCTCTGAGCATGTTGTGACGTACGCGGTCGCGAGCGCGCTGCTCGGGATCGTCGTGTACGGCGCCGTCGTACTCGACACCCGCTCGCAATGCTGGCCAGCCCAGATCCAGCCGGGCGACCACCCTGCCCTGAGCGTCGCGAACCGTGCACTGCACGAGCGGCTCTGGCAGTCGCGCCTCGAGGACGGCCAGACGGAGATGGGTCTCGGGAGGGGAGTCGACGTCGTCACGTACCAGCTCTGCAACCGAGCGCGCCCGCGCGACGGCGTCCACCGCGGGCATGCCATCGAGCAGCGCGAGCAGCTGGGCGCGCGTGCAGGGCGACCACCGGAGCATCGAGTCGACCTCTGCCACCGACTGCCACTCCGAGACGCCGTCCCGGTTGAGGCCTCGCGCCAGGTCGAAGGCCGTCCACGCCTCAGACGTCACGGCGCCGAAGTCGCCAAGGGTGTCCACCACCGAGCCCGGGTAGAGCCGGTGCGGGACCACTTCGTCCCTCCTGCGGGGTAACCCGCCCGCGAATCCGGCTGACACCCGGTCGGAGGCTCGAGCGAAGCGGGCGCCCCAGACCCACGCGGCGCTGTGCGCTGTGAAGACCGCGCGCGGGGACACCCGCCGGTACGCGAGGCAGAGGTTGCCGTGGGTCCTCGGGAGGTCGGCTGGCAGGCGGACACCTTGCATGGCCCGAGTGAAGTCCGGTCCGTAGACGACTGATGGCGGTACGGCCCGGAGCAGGTCGCCGGTGAGCTGGGGGCCGCGGACGCGAGGGGAAGGCATGCAGTCACGACATCGCGGCTTCGGGCCCTGCCGCCGAGAGCAGGAGCGACCTTGTGGACGATGAGGCACGTCCTCAGGCTGTGGACGCGTCGCGCCCGGACCGAGGGCACCAAGGCGTCATGCAGTGCGGCGCGCGCCGGCGGAGCCGACCCAGAGGCAGAGGCGCGCCGCGCGCGTCGACAGGAACGCAGACGTACGCCGCGTCCGTCGACAGGAACGCAGACGTACGCCGCGTAGGTCGACAGGAATGCGGACGTACGCCGCGCAGGTCGACAGGAACGTCGACGTACGCGGCGTGCGTCGACAGGAACGCAGACGAACGCGGATCAGGGCAGGAGGCGCTCGACCGCCTGCAGCGGGATGCGCAGCCACGACGGCCGGTTGCGCGCCTCGTACACGACCTCGTACAGCGCCTTGTCGAGCTCCAGCGTGCGCAGCAGCGCCGCGTCGTCGCGCGGGTCGCGGCCCGTCACGGAGCCGTAGCCCTCGCAGAAGGCGTCCCTCGCGTCCTGCGCCCAGGCCTCCGGGTCGGTGCCGGGGGTGCCGGCCCCCGTCACGCCGTCGTGACCGGCGGCGTAGTCCAGCGAGCGGAGGACCCCGGCGACGTCGCGGAGCGCGAGGTCGGGCAGGACGCGCTCGGCGAGCGGGCGGAGCGGCTCGCCCTCGAAGTCCAGCAGCGCCCACCCGCGCGCAGGGGAGTGCAGCACCTGGCCGAGGTGCAGGTCGCCGTGGACGCGCTGCAGGTCGGGCAGGTCCGCGAGGGCGGTGTCCAGCGAGGCGGCGTGCGCGTCGAGGCGCTCCCGGAGCGGCGCGAGCTCCTCGACGGCGTCCGCGGCCCAGCGCACGCGGCCCCGCAGCGTCTCGACCGAGCGTGCGCGGGCGGCCGTGTCGACGGGCTCGGTGCCGAAGGCGCGGGCGAGGTCGAGGTGGACGTGCGCGACCGCCGCGCCGAGCCCGCGGGCCTGCTCGTCGAACGGCTGCCCGTCGCGCAGCGCGGCGAGCGCGACGCGCCACGCGTCCTCGGACCCGGCGAGGAACTCGACGGCCACCGCGAGGTGGCCCTCGGCCCGGTCGCCCGACGGCAGCGACCACGAGCCGCTCGACCAGCCGAGCAGCGCCGGGACGGCCTCGCAGCCGACGCGCGTGAGGCCGTCGAGCACCTCGACGTCCGGGTTGGCGCCTGGGTGCAGGGTGCGGAACACCTTGACGATGGCGGGCGGCCCGGCCTCGGCGCGCACGATGATGCTCGTGTTCGACTGCTCGCCGCTCAGCACGCTCGTGGGTCCCGGCGCGACGCCCGGCCCGCCGGGCGGGGTGTCGAGTGACCCGAGCAGCGCGGACACGAAGGCCGGGTCGTGCGGGCCGTCGTAGACCCAGCGCGGGCCGTCCCCGTCGGTCAGCTCGCCGACGAGGGCGTGCTCGGCCCCGTCGCGCGGCGCCTCGCGCCGTACGAGCGGGACCTGCACGACGTCGACGCGGTCACCGGAGTCCAGACCGACGACGAGCACCTCGACGACCGTGCCGTCGCCCGCGGCAGGCAGCTCCCAGCGCGACAGCAGCCGCAGGCCGACGCCGCGTCCCTTGGCGGGGTACCAGCGCTGCGCCGGCATCCACCGGTGCAGCAGCGCCTCGAGCGGCCGGTCGAGGTCGGGTGCGCTCACGCGGGCGCCTCCGTGGAGCGTGCGGGGACCGTGCCGGCCGGTGCCGGGGTGAGCCGGAGCCAGAAGAAGTCGCGGCTGCCGAGGGTGAGGCGGACGTGGCCGTCCGCGTCGACGGGCGCGAAGCCGGTCCCGCCGAAGAGGTCCTCGATGGTCGCGCCGGCCAGGTGCGGCACGGTCAGCGTGACGGCCTGCGGCGTGGAGGCGAGGTTGTGCACGCACAGCACCGTCTCGGGGGTCTCGTGCTCCCCGCCGGGCGTCGTCTCGTCGAGCACCCGGAGGAACGCGAGCACCGCCTCGTTGTCGCAGGCGTTGCCCTCGGCCCCCGTGCCGGGCTCCACCAGCGGCAGCGCGACGAAGGACCCGAGACCGAAGACGGGGTGCCGCTTGCGCAGGCCGAGCATGCCGCGCACCCAGTGCAGCAGCGAGGACCCGGTCGCGAGCTGCGCCTCGACGTTGACCCCGCCGAAGTGGTTGGTGAGGGACTGCACGACCGGCAGGTAGAGCTTGCCGGGGTCCGGGACGGTGGAGAACCCGGCGTTGCGGTCCGGGTTCCACTGCATGGGCGTGCGGACCCCGTCGCGGTCCTCGAGCCAGATGTTGTCGCCCATGCCGATCTCGTCGCCGTAGTACAGGCACGGCGAGCCCGGCATCGACAGCAGGAGGGCGTGGATGAGCTCGATCTCGGCGCGGGAGTTGTCGAGCAGCGTCGCGAGCCGGCGCCGGATGCCGATGTTGGCGCGCATGCGCGGGTCCGGCGCGTACCAGCCGTACATGGCCGCGCGCTCCGACGTCGTCACCATCTCCAGGGTGAGCTCGTCGTGGTTGCGCAGGAACGTGCCCCACTGCCCGGTCGCGGGGATCTCCGGGGTGTCGGCGAGGATGTCGAGCACCGAGCCCGCGCGCTCGTCGCGCAGCGCGTAGTACAGGCGCGGCATGACGGGGAAGTGGAAGCACATGTGGCACTCGGGCGCCGCGTCGTCGCCGTAGTACGGGACGACCTCCTTGGGCCACTGGTTGGCCTCGGCGAGCAGGATGCGCCCGGGGTACTCCTCGTCGACGACCTTCCGGACCTTCGCGAGGAACTCGTGCGTGCGCGGCAGGTTCTCGCAGTTCGTGCCCTCCTCCTCGAAGAGGTAGGGCACGGCGTCGAGGCGGAAGCCGTCGATGCCGAGGTCCATCCAGAAGCGGACGATGTCGAGCATCGCGTCCTGCACGGCCGGGTTCTCGAAGTTGAGGTCCGGCTGGTGGGAGAAGAAGCGGTGCCAGAAGTACTGCCGCCGCACGGGGTCGAACGTCCAGTTCGACGTCTCCGTGTCGACGAAGATGATGCGCGCGTCGGAGTACTTCTCGTCGGTGTCGCTCCAAACGTAGAAGTCGCCGTACGGGCCCTCGGGGTCGCTGCGGGAGGCCTGGAACCACGGGTGGGCGTCCGAGGTGTGGTTCATGACGAGGTCGGTGACGACCCGGATGCCGCGGGCGTGCGCCGCCGAGACCAGCTCGGTGAACTGCGGCAGCGTGCCGAACTCGGGCAGCACCGCGTAGTAGTCGCTGATGTCGTAGCCGCCGTCGCGCAGCGGCGAGGCGTAGAACGGCGGCAGCCACAGGCAGTCGACGCCGAGCCACTGGATGTAGTCCAGCCTGTCCATGAGGCCCTGGAAGTCGCCGGACCCGGAGCCCGTCGAGTCGCTGAACGCGCGGACGAGGACCTCGTAGAAGACGGCCTTCTTGTACCAGTGGGGGTCGTTGTCGAGCCCCGGGCTCGACAGCTGCAGTCCCTGCACGGGGCTCCTCTCAGTGGGTCCGCACGGCGAACACGTGCGCCGTCGCGTGGTAGGGGTCCAGCCGGACGTAGTTGTGCTCGCCCCACGCCCACGAGTGCCCGCTCAGCAGGTCGTGGACGACGTAGCCGCTGCCGGCGTCCAGCCCGAGCGTCGTCGGGTCGACGTGGACCATCGTCTCCCGGGCGGCGTGGGGGTCGAGGTTGACGACGGTGAGCACCGTGTCCGCCGACCCGGTCGGGGAGTGCTCGGCCGGCACGTGCCGGGAGTAGGCGATGACGGCGTCGTCGTCGGTCGGGTGGAAGACGATGCCGCGCAGCCGCTGCAGGGCCGGGTGCTCCTTGCGGACCTCGTTGAGCCGGGTCAGCAGCGGCGCGAGCGAGCGGCCCTCGCGCTCCGCCGCGGCCCAGTCCCGCGGGCGGTACTCGTACTTCTCGTTGTCGATGTACTCCTCCGCGCCGGGGCGCGCCACGTGCTCGCCGAGCTCGTAGGCGGAGTAGACGCCCCAGCTGGGCACGAGCGTCGCGGCGAGCACGGCGCGCAGCCGGTGCGCGGTCGGCCCGCCGTACTGCAGGAACGCGTGGAGGATGTCCGGCGTGCTCGGCCAGAAGCTCGGGCGCATGTAGTGCGCGGACACGGTCGCGAGCTCGGTGACGTAGTCGGTGAGCTCCTGCTTCGACGTCCGCCACGTGAAGTACGTGTACGACTGCTGAAACCCGACCTTGCCGAGCGTCCGCATCATCTGCGGGCGGGTGAACGCCTCCGCGAGGAAGATCACCTCCGGGTGCTCGGCGTTGACGCGGCCGATCAGCCACTCCCAGAACTCGACGGTCTTCGTGTGGGGGTTGTCGACCCGGAACACCGTGACGCCGCGGGAGATCCACAGCTCGAGCAGCCGCAGCGACTCCGCGTAGATGCCCTCGGGGTCGTTGTCGAAGTTGACCGGGTAGATGTCCTGGTACTTCTTCGGCGGGTTCTCCGCGTAGGCGATCGAGCCGTCCACACGCGTGGTGAACCACTCGGGGTGGTCGGTGGCCCACGGGTGGTCCGGCGCGCACTGCAGCGCGAAGTCGAGCGCCACCTCGAGGCCGAGCTCCTTGGCCCGCGCCACGAAGAACGCGAAGTCGTCCTCGTCGCCGAGGTCGGGGTGGATGGCGTCGTGCCCGCCCTCCGCGGCCCCGATCGCCCACGGCGAGCCCGGGTCGCCCGGCTGCGGGTCGAGGGTGTTGTTGCGGCCCTTGCGGTTGATTCGCCCGATGGGGTGGATGGGCGGCATGTAGATGAAGTCGAAGCCCATCGCCGCGACGGCGGGCAGCCGCTCGGCGGCGGTCCGCAGCGTGCCGGAGACCCACTGCCGGGTGTCCTCGTCGAAGTACGCGCCCTCGGAGCGGGGGAAGAACTCGTACCAGGCGCTGAACAGCGCGCGCTCGCGCTCCACGCGCAGCCGCAGCGGGGCCGAGGCCGTGACGAGGTCGAGGACGGGGTAGCGGTCGACGACCGCGTGCACCTCCGGGCCGACGCCGGGGGCGAGCCGGGCCTCGACGGGGCGGACCTCGTCCCGCAGCGCGGCGACGGCGTCGTGGCACACCTCGACGGCGGTGCGGTCGCCCGCGGCCTCGGCGAGCGCCGCGGCGCGCTGCAGCACGGGCACGCCCTCGGCGAGCATCACCTCGACGTCGACACCCGCGGCGACCTTGACCGTCGCGTTGTGCTCCCACGTCGCCCAGACGTCGGAGGCGCCCTCGACGTGGAACGTCCAGTCACCGGTCCCGTCGGGCACCACCCACGCGCCGAAGCGGTCGGAGCCCGGCGACAGCTCGTGCATGCGCACGCGGGCCGCCTCCCGCCCGTCCGGCGCGGTGAGGACCGCGTAGGCGGCGACGGCGTCGTGGCCCTCCCGGAACACCGTCGCCTCGATGGGGACGGCCTCGCCGACCACCGCGCGCGCGGGCCAGCGGCCGTCGTCCACACGCGGCATGACGTCGAGGACGGGGATGCGCCCCACCTGGCGACCGGAGAGGTCGACGGGTGGCGAGGTCGGCTGGGGCGGCTCGGCGGGTCCGGCCGCGGCCGGCTCGGGGGAGCCGGTGACGGGTGTGCGGGCAGGACGTGCGGACGTCGGGTCGGCAGCCACGGCACGACCGTACCGAGAGTCCTCGGCCGGGGGCATGTCAGCGACGGCCCGGCGGCCGCGAAGGGTGTGCGCACCTACCTCCTTTACGCAACACCGGAGCAGCCTAATGTGGCTCTGACCTGCAGGTTCGTGCGCGTGGCGGGGTTTCGTAATCCGTGGGGCGCGGGTACCGTCGTCCTCGACCGCACCCCCGCCGCCGGCTCGTGCCGGCGCTCGAAGAGCAGGAGGCACCATGCCCGTCGGAGCGGCTCTCCCCATCGTCCAGTCTTGCGAGGCGACGGCCTGCGCGTACAACGGCGAGCACCACTGCCACGCCGCCGCCATCACGATCGGCGACTCCGGCACCGCGCCGTGCGAGACCTTCATGTCCGCGGACCTGCGCGGGGGCGTCGACTCCGGCGACGCGCAGGTCGGTGCGTGCAAGCAGGCGGCCTGCGTGCACAACGAGAACCTCGAGTGCACGGCTGAGGAGATCTCGGTCGACACCTCCGGCGCCAGCGCCGTCTGCCTCACCTACGCCCCCCGCTGATCCGGCGCGCCGTCCGGCGGTCGGACGCACCGCGGACAGCGGTTCCGCCGGGCGGCAGCAAGCGCTTACAGTCCCTCCACGTGAGAGCTATCCGGCGGTTCACCGTCCGCACCGTGCTGCCCGCGCCCCTCGCGCCGCTCGGCGACCTCGCGCTGAACCTCCGCTGGTCCTGGCACGCGCCGACCCGGGAGCTGTTCGCCTCGCTCGACCCGCGCAAGTGGGAGGCCGCGCGCCACGAGCCCGCCCGCATGCTCGGGCTGCTGACGCCCGAGGAGCTGCAGGCCCTCGCCGAGGACGAGGCCGTCGTGACCCGCGTGCGCGCCGCCGCCGGGGAGCTCGAGCAGTACCTCACGAGCGACCGCTGGTACCAGCGGCAGCAGGACGTGCCCGCCGCCGTCGCGTACTTCTCGCCCGAGTTCGGCATCGCCGCCGCGCTGCCGCAGTACTCCGGCGGCCTCGGCATCCTCGCCGGCGACCACCTGAAGTCGGCGTCCGACCTCGGCGTGCCGATCGTCGGCGTCGGCCTGTTCTACAAGACGGGCTACTTCAAGCAGTCGCTCAGCCGCGACGGCTGGCAGCAGGAGACCTACCCGGTGCTCGACCCGGACGGGCTGCCGCTGTCGCTGCTGCGCGAGGACGACGGCACCGCCGCGACCGTGACGGTCGGGCTGCCCGGCGGTCGCGAGCTGCACGCCCACGTGTGGCGCGCGCAGGTCGGCCGGGTGCCGCTGCTGCTGCTCGACTCCGACATCCCCGCGAACGACGAGCGGGCGCGCACCGTCACCGACCGCCTGTACGGCGGCAGCAAGGAGCACCGGCTGCAGCAGGAGATGCTGCTCGGCATCGGCGGCGTGCGGGCCATCCGGCTGTTCTCGCGCCTCACCGGCGCCGCGGCGCCGGAGGTCTTCCACTCCAACGAGGGCCACGCGGGCTTCCTCGGCCTGGAGCGCATCCGCGAGCTCGTCGAGCAGGGGCTGTCCTTCGCCGAGGCGCTGGAGTCCGTGCGGGCCGGGACGGTCTTCACGACCCACACGCCCGTGCCCGCCGGCATCGACCGCTTCGGCCGGGACCAGATCGAGGTGTACTTCGGCGGCGACAACGCCGTCGACGGGGTCCCCGTCCAGCAGGTCCTCGCGCTCGGCGCGGAGGACTTCGAGGGCGGCGACCCGAGCGTGTTCAACATGGCCGTCATGGGCCTGCGCCTCGCGCAGCGCGCCAACGGCGTCTCGCGCCTGCACGGCGTCGTGAGCCGCGACATGTTCGACGGGCTGTTCCCCGGTTTCGACAGCACCGAGACGCCCATCACGTCGATCACCAACGGCGTGCACGCCCCCACGTGGGTGGACGACCGGGTCATCGCGCTGCTCGGTGAGCACGGCGGGGTTTCCGGCGACGGCTCCGACGAGGGCGACGTCGACTGGGGCAGCGTCGAGCGCGTGCCCGACGAGGACATCTGGGCGCTGCGCCGCACGCTGCGCGAGCAGCTGGTGGTGGAGGCGCGGCGTCGCATCCGCCGCTCGTGGCTGCGCCGGGGCGCCTCGCCCGCGGAGCTGCGGTGGGTGGACGACGCCCTCGACCCCGACGTGCTCACCATCGGCTTCGCGCGCCGCGTGCCGACGTACAAGCGGCTCACGCTCATGCTGCGCGACCCCGAGCGGCTCAAGGCGCTGCTGCTGCACCCCACGCGCCCGGTCCAGCTGCTCATCGCGGGCAAGTCGCACCCGGCCGACGAGCAGGGCAAGCGGCTCATCCAGCAGGTCATCCGCTTCGCCGACGAGCACGACGTGCGGCACCGCATCGCGTTCCTGCCGAACTACGACATCGCCATGGCGCAGTCGCTGTACCCGGGCTGCGACGTGTGGCTCAACAACCCGCTGCGCCCGCTCGAGGCGTGCGGCACCTCCGGCATGAAGGCCGCGCTCAACGGCGGGCTCAACCTGTCGATCCTCGACGGCTGGTGGGACGAGTGGTTCGACGGCGAGAACGGCTGGGCGATCCCCACCGCCGACGGCGTCGACGACCCCGACCACCGCGACGACCTCGAGGCCGCGGCGCTGTACGACCTTATCGAGACCTCGGTCGCCGCGCGCTTCTACGACCGCGACGAGGCCGGCCTGCCGCGCCGCTGGCTGCAGATGGTCCGGCACACGCTCGCGACCCTCGGTCCGAAGGTGCTCGCCGACCGCATGGTCGCCGACTACGTCGCCGAGCTGTACGCCCCGGCGGCGCAGGCCTCGCGCGCGCTGGACAGCGCACCGGGCCACACGGGCGCCAAGGAGCTGGCCGCGTGGAAGCAGCGCCTGCTCGAGGGCTGGCACGCGGTGCGCGTCGACCACGTCGAGAGCGGGGACGTCGCCGACAGCCCGCAGGTCGGTGACGCGCTGCGCGTCGACGCCTACGTGAGCCTCGGCGGGCTGGACCCCGACGACGTCGACGTGCAGCTCGTGCACGGCCGCGTCAACGACGCCGACGCGCTCACCGACGTGCGGCTGGAGCCGCTCGGTCACGCCGAGGCGTACGAGGGCGGCCGCCACCGGTTCTCCTCCACGCTGGAGCTGCGCCGCACCGGCCCCTTCGGCTACACGGTGCGCGTGCTGCCGAAGCACGACGCACTCGCCTCGGTCGCCGAGCTGGGCCTGGTCGCCAACGCCGGCTCCTGACGCACCGGCCCCAGCCCACCCACACCCCCGTTCCGCGCCGAGAGGGCCGGATCTGCCCGCCACGGCCTCGTGGACGTGCGGATCCGGCCCTCTCGGCGTAACCGGGGGGTGGGGGTCAGGGGCGGACGGCGCGGAGGACCGTGAGGCTCCGGGCGCCGACGGTCGTGCGCTGGCCGCCGCGCAGGTCCGCCGGCCCCGCACCCGCGACGCCGGCCGGGCCGCTCGGCCAGGTCGGGCGCTCGGAGTGCGAGGACCACACCGTGCGGTACGACGTGGCCCACGGCTGCTCGGGCAGCTGCACCTCGCGCGGGTGCGCGCCGCCGTGCACGACGAGCAGGAAGGACGCCGGCACGAGCCGCGCCCCCTCCGGCGCGGGGGCGGGGACCGTCACGGCGGGGTCGGTCTCGCGGTCGCGCTCCGGCACGCCGTCGCCGTTGAGGAACGCGAGCAGCGTGCGCCGCCACGGGTCCGCCCAGCCCGCGTCGGACAGCTCCTCGCCGTCGCCGTCGAACCAGCCGAGGTCGCGGGTGCCGTCGGCGCGGCGCGGGCGCCCGCCGAAGAACCGGTGCTGGCGCAGGACCGGGTTCTCCGCGCGCAGCCGCACGAGGAAGCGGGTGGTCTCCACCAGGTCGCGCTGCCACGGCTCGAGGTCCCAGTCGTGCCACGTCGTCGGGTCGTCGAGGCAGTAGCCGTTGTTGTTGCCGTGCTGCGTGCGGCCGAGCTCGTCCCCCGCGAGCAGCATCGGCACGCCCGCGGACAGCAGCAGCGTCCCCAGCAGCGCCCGCAGCGTCCGCCGCCGCTCCACCAGCACGGCGGGCTCGTCGGTCGTGCCCTCGTGGCCGTGGTTCCACGACAGGTTGTGCCCGTGGCCGTCGCGGTTGTCCTCGCCGTTGGCCTCGTTGTGCTTGCGGTCGTAGGACACGAGGTCGGCCAGGGTGAAGCCGTCGTGCGCGGTGACGAAGTTGACGCCCGCGGTCGCGTCACGGGAGCCGCCGCGCCGCGTGCCTCCGAAGACGTCCTCCGAGCCCGCGAGCCGGGTCGCGAGGTCCCGCACCCCCGGCCCGGGCCGGCCGTCGAGCTCGGCGCGGGAGCCCTCGAGCCAGAACGCCCGCACCCCGTCGCGGAACCGGTCGTTCCAGTCCGAGAACGGCAGCGGGAACTGCCCGGTCCGCCAGCCGTAGGGGCCGATGTCCCACGGCTCGGCGACGAGCCGTACGTCGCGCAGCACCGGGTCGGTGCGGGCGGCGACGAGGAACGGGTGGTCGCGGTCGAAGCCGCCGACGCCGTGCTCGTCGTCGTGACGACGCGCGAGCGCGGGGGCGAGGTCGAAGCGGAAGCCGTCGACACCCATGTCCCGCACCCAGTACCGCAGCGAGTCCAGCGCGAGGCGCGTGACCTCCGGGTGCGACAGGTCGAGGGTCGCGCCCGTGCCCGTCACGTCGGGGAAGCGCGCCCCCGCGGTCCGGTAGTACATGGAGTTGTCGAGGCCGCGCAGGCTGAGCGACGTGCCGCCCTCACCGCCCTCGCACGTGTGGTTGTAGACGACGTCGAGCCACACCTCGAGCCCGGCCGCGTGAAGGGTGCGCACCATGTCGCGGAACTCCGCGAGCGCCGCGGCGGGCGGACCGCCCGCCCGGACGGCCGCGCTGTAGCGCGGCTCCGGCGCGTGGAACGACAGCGTGCTGTAGCCCCAGTAGTTCACCGCGCCGCGCTCGGCGAGCGCCGGCTCGGCGGTGCTCGCGTGGACCGGCAGCAGCTCGACGGCGGTCACGCCGAGCGAGACGAGGTGCTCGACGACCGCGGGGTGGGCGAGCCCGGCGTAGGTGCCCCGCAACGGCCCCGGCACCTGCGGCATGCGCATGGTGAGGCCCCGCACGTGCGTCTCCAGGACGACGGCCCGTGACAGCGGGTGCCGGGGCCGTCCGGCCGCGAGCGCGTCGGCCTCCGCGTCGGGCAGTCGCGGGACGACGACCCCGGTCGCGACCGAGTCGATGCTGTCCAGCGGGCTCGGGGTGTCGGTCGGGCCCCCGCCGCGCACGTGGTCGTACAGCGCCGGACCGTGACGGACCTGACCGTCGAGCGCGAGCGCGTACGGGTCGAGCAGCGCCTTGGCCGGGTTGTAGCGCAGCCCCGCGCCGGGGTCCCACGGTCCGTGGGCGCGCAGCACGTAGCGGTCGCCCTCGAGCAGGCCCTCGACGCGACCGTGGTGCACGGTCCCGGTCCGGGCGGGCAGGCGGACGCGGTGCTCGCGGCGTCCGCCGGGGGCGCGCGGGTCGGCGCGCAGCACGCACACCTCGACCGCCTCGGCGTGGGCGGCGCTCACCGCCACGTCCGAGCCGCGGGCGTCCGGCGCCACCCCGAGCGGGAACGGTCGGCCGGCGCCGGTGGCGCGCGGCCGCGGAGTCGACGCGTCGTGGAGCACGGGGGCAGTCTGCCCACCCCGCGCCCGGCTGGCAGACTCCGTCGCCATGCCGGACAGCGCGACGACGCACGGGCCCGACGAGCAGCGGCCACCAGCGACCGACGCCGAGGGCGTCGCCTGCGGTCCGAGCGTCCGCTGGGAGACGAGCGCCCCGGACGGCGCCGACGGCTGGGTCCTCGGCACCGTGCGCCTCGTGCGCCCGCCGATGAACGCGATCGACGCGACCATCCGCGACGGCCTCGTCGAGGCGTGCCGGCTCGCGCGGGCCGACGAGCGCGTGCGCGGGGTCGTGGTGACCGGCGGCGACGTCTTCGCCGCCGGGGCGGACATCAAGGAGATGGCCGGCATGGGCATGCGCGACGTGCTGCGCCTGGCCGCGGACCTGCAGGGCGCGCTCGACGACGTCGCGGCGCTGCCGGTGCCCGTGGTCGCGGCCGTGGACGGCTACGCCCTCGGCGGCGGCTTCGAGCTCGCGCTCGCGTGCGACCACCGCGTGGTGGCCGAGGGGGCGAAGGTCGGGCTGCCGGAGATCACGCTCGGGCTCGTGCCCGGGGCGGGCGGCACGCAGCGGCTCGCGCGCCTCGTCGGTGCCGGACGCGCGAAGGACCTCGTGTGGACCGGCCGCATGGTGGGCGCGGCGGAGGCCCTCGAGCTCGGCCTCGCCGACGAGGTCGCCCCCGCGGGCGCCGCGGAGGTGGCCGCGCGGGCGCGCCTGGTCCGCTACGCCACCGGCGCGCGGGTCGCGGTCGCCGCGGCGAAGCAGGCGGTCGACGGCGGGCTCGAGGGTTCGCTCGCCGCGGGCCTGCAGCTGGAGCGCGGCCTGTTCGCCGGCCTGTTCGGCACGCGCGACGCCCAGCACGGGCTCGCGTCCTTCGTCGCCGAGGGGCCCGGCCGGGCCCGGTTCGAGGGCCGCTGACGTGGCCGCCGACGGTGCCGACGCGACCCGTGACGGTCGGCTGCCCGAGGAGCCGGCAGGTCAGCCGGGGTCCGTCCCCGGACCCGGTCGGGCGGCCAGCGAGGCCGAGGTCGAGGCCGCGTGGGCGGACACCGACCTCGCCCAGGTGCTCTACCACGACTGGGAGGCGGGCACCTACGACGACAAGTGGTCGATCTCCTTCGACGAGCGCTGCATCTCCTTCGCCGCCGACCGGTTCACCACGGCCCTCGGCCCCGCCGCGGTGGACGCGCCCCGGCCCTTCGGTCGCGCCCTGGAGATCGGGGCGGGCACCGGCTTCTTCTCCCTCAACCTGCGGCAGGCGGGCTGGCTGGAGGAGGTCGTCGTCACCGACGTGTCGGCCGGCATGGTGCAGACCGCGCTCGCCAACGCCGCGCACCTCGGCTACGACACCGGCGAGCACCCGGTGACCGGCCAGGTCGCCGGCATCACCGACCTCCCCTTCGCCGACGACAGCTTCGACCTAGTCCTGGGGCACGCGGTGCTGCACCACGTGCCCGACGTGGAGGCGGGGCTGCGCGAGTGCCTGCGGGTGCTGCGCCCGGGCGGGCGCCTGCTGTTCGCGGGCGAGCCGACCGTGGTCGGCGACCGCTACGCCCGCGCCCTCGGCCGGGCGACCTGGGCGGTCACGACGCGCGTCACCCACCTGCCGTGGTGGCGCGAGCGCTGGGCGCGCTCCAAGGCGGAGCTCGACGAGTCCTCCCGCGCGGCGGCGCTGGAGGCCGTCGTCGACCTCCACACCTTCCACCCGGGCGACCTCGCGCGGACGGCGCTGCGCGCGGGCGCGGTCGACGTCACGACCGCGACGGAGGAGCTGCTCGCGGCGTTCCTCGGCTGGCCGGTGCGGACCTTCGAGGCCGCGGTCAACCCCGAGCGGCTCGGCTGGCGCTGGGCGATGTTCGCCTACCGCGGCTGGCAGCGCCTGGGCGCCGTGGACCGGGTGCTGTCGCGCGTGCTGCCGCAGGGGGTGTTCTACGACGTGAGCGTCACCGGCACCAAGCCGTGACGTGACGGCCGTCTGCTAGGAACGGTGCCCGTGGAGGGTGCGGGAGCGGTCGTCGCCGCCTGGTGGGTGCGGTTGCGCGATGGGCGCCACCCCGAGCAGCACCGGCTGCTGTCGCGGGAGTCCCTGGCCTGGGTGTGGCGGCACCGGGCGCTGACCCCGGGCTACCTCGTGCGCTACCTGCGCCTGGCCCGGCTGCGGCTGCTGCACCCAGACGTGGTCGTGCACGGGCTCGTGCTGCTGGGGCGGGGGGTGCGGGTCCGGACGGTGCCCGGCTACGGCCGCATCCACCTCGGGGCCTTCGTCCACCTCGGGGAGCGGACGGTGCTGCGCGCGCACGAGGGCACGCTGCGGATCGGCGACAAGGTCGTGACGGGCGCCGACGTGCGCGTGACGGCCTGGCTCGACGTGGAGGTGGGCGAGGCGACGCTGCTCGCGGACTGGGTGTACGTCGCCGACTTCGACCACGTGCACAGCGACACGTCCCGGGCGGTCAAGGACCAGGGGATCCGCAAGGGGCCCGTGCGGATCGGGGCCGGGTCCTGGCTCGGCCTGCGCAGCGCCGTGCTGCGCGGCACCGACCTCGGTCGCGGCACCGTCGTCGCGGCGCACGCCGTCGTCCGGGGCACCTTCCCCGACGACGTCGTGCTCGCCGGCGCCCCGGCCCGCGTGGTCGCCGACCGGGCGGACCGCGCCGCGCGGCGCGCCGCGGGTCCCGCGCGCCCCGGCGCCGACCTGCTCGCCGACGACCCTGCCCGCGGCGCGCCGGTCCCCCGCGACGCGGGCGACCAGTCGCTCAGCGCGGACGACGGGCCACGAGGACGAGGTCGAGACAGGCGTCGAGGGGGGCTGCGGGGCCGTCCGGCGCCGCCCGGAAGCCGGCCGGCCCGGCGGGCGCACCGACGACGCTGAGGTCCGGCCCGTGCACGCCCAGCACCTGCGCGGCGGCGAGACCCGTGGACGCGGCGAGGTCGAGCAGCTCCCCGGCGTCGTACTCGCGGGAGTGGTAGAGGTTGCGCGGCGGCTCGCCGCGGTGCAGGCCGGGGGAGAAGGTGAGGCGGTTCGGGGTCGAGCACACGAGCAGCCCGCCGGGGCGCAGCACCCGTCGCGCCTCGCCGAGGTGCTCGTGCGGGGTCCACACGTGCTCGAGCACCTGGCTGCTCACCACGGCGTCGACGGAGCCGGACGCCAGCGGCAGCGCGACGACGTTCGCCCGGACCGCGGCGAGGCGGTAGCGGTCGCGGGCGTGCGCCGTGGCGGCCGGGTCGAGCTCCACGCCGACGAGCCGGGCCCCCGTCACCGCGCGCAGCGACGCGGCCCCGTAGCCCTCCCCGCTCCCCGTGTCGAGGACGAGGGCGTCGGGGCGGTGCCCGAGCAGCCGGGCGGCGAGGGAGTAGCCCGCCACGTGCCGGTCGAACCAGTACCGCTCGTGCTCCCGCCACGCGGCGGTGCCGTCGTCGGGACCCGTGCGCTCCCCGGTCAGGGGCAGTGCGGTCCGCCCCCCGTGCGCGCCGCTCACACGTGGCAGTGTGGCCTCCGGTGCCCGCCCCGGCGGGGGCCGGCGGTGGCGCACCCGATGCTACCGGTGAGTAACATAGCCCCGGCGACGACGCCGCCCCACCCCGGCGGGCCGTCGCGCACCCGACCGCACGACCGCACAGGAGGGCCCGTCGATGAAGATCGTCGTCTGCGTCAAGCACGTGCCGGACGCCCAGGCGGACCGCACGTTCGCCGCCGACACCACCACCGACCGCGAGGCCGTCGACGGGCTGCTGTCCGAGCTCGACGAGTACGCCGTCGAGGAGGCGGTGCGGCTCAAGGAGTCCGGCGACCTCGGCGACGACGTCGAGGTCGTCGCCCTCACCGTCGGGCCCGACGACGCGCGCGACGCGCTCAAGAAGGCGCTGCAGATGGGCGCCGACTCCGCGGTGCACGTGAGCGACGAGGCCGTCCACGGCTCCGACGCCGTCGGCACCTCCCTCGTGCTGGCCAAGGCGCTCGAGCGCCTCGGCGCCGACCTCGTGCTCACGGGCATGGCGAGCACCGACGGCGCGATGGGCGTCGTCCCCGCGATGGTCGCCGAGCGCCTCGGGCTGCCGCAGGTCACGTACGCCGCGGAGGTCACCGTCAGCGGGTCGACCGTGCGCATCCGCCGCGACGGCGACGCGAGCACCGAGACCGTCGAGGCGTCGCTGCCCGCGCTCGTGAGCGTCACCGACCAGATCAACGAGCCCCGCTACCCCTCGTTCAAGGGGATCATGGCCGCCAAGAAGAAGCCGGTCGAGGAGCTGACCCTCGCCGACCTCGGCGTCGACGCGGGCGAGGTCGGTCTCGACGCGGCGTGGACGACGGCGCTCGAGGCCGAGGCCCGCCCGCCGAAGCAGGCCGGCACGGTCGTCACCGACGAGGGCGACGGCGCGACCCGGCTCGTCGAGTTCCTCGCCACCCAGCGGCTCGTCTGACACGTCCCGGACCAGGAGAAGGAGCACACACCCATGGCACAGGTCCTCGTCGTCGTCGACGCCACGCCCACCGCCGAGAGCTCCGGCGGCGCGGTGCGCAAGGCCTACCTCGAGCTGCTCACCCTCGCCCGCCGCCTCGGCGACCCCGTCGCGGTCGTCTTCGGGGCCCCGGAGGGCGCCGACGCGCCGGCCGCGCTCGCCGAGCACGGCGCCACCGAGGTGGTCCTCGTCACCGGTGACGACGTCACCGACCACCTCGTCGCCCCCAAGGCGGAGGTGCTCGCGGGTCTCGTCGCGGAGCGCAGCCCGGCCGCCGTGCTGCTGCCGAGCACGCCGGAGGGCAAGGAGGTCGCCGGGCGGCTCGCGATCCGCAGCTCCTCCGGCCTCGTCACCGACGCCGTGGACGTCCGGCTCGACGGCGAGCAGGTCGTCGCGACGAAGTCCGTCTTCGCCGGCGCGTACACCACGCGCTGCGCGGTCACCCGCGGCACGCCCCTCGTCGCGGTCAAGCCGAACTCGGTCGCGCCGGAGGCGGCGCCGGTCGAGGCGACGGTCACCGCGCTGCCGGCGAGCGTCTCGGAGGCCTCGAAGGCGGCCCGCATCGTGGAGCGGGCCGAGAAGGCCGCGTCCGGGCGGCCCGACCTCGCCGAGGCCTCCGTCGTGGTGTCGGGCGGGCGCGGCACCGACGGCGACTTCACGGCGGTGGAGGCGCTCGCGGACGCCCTCGGCGGCGCGGTAGGGGCGAGCCGGGCCGCGGTCGACGCCGGCTGGTACCCCCACAGCAACCAGGTCGGCCAGACCGGCAAGACGGTCTCGCCACAGCTGTACGTCGCCGCCGGCATCTCCGGGGCGATCCAGCACAAGGCGGGCATGCAGACCTCCAAGGTCGTCGTCGCGGTCAACAAGGACCCGGAGGCCCCCATCTTCGAGATGGCGGACTTCGGCGTCGTCGGCGACCTCGCCGACGTCCTGCCGGCCGTCGCGGCGGAGGTCGCGAAGCGCAAGGGCTGAGCCGAGGCGCCCGCGCACGCGCCTACCCTGGTCGGGTGAGCGTGTACCTCGACCACGCGGCGACCACGCCCGTGCGGGACGTCGCGCTGTCGGCGTTCCACGACGTCGCGCTGCTCGGCGGGAACCCGTCCTCGCTGCACGGCGCAGGCCGGCGCGCCCGTCGCGCGGTGGAGGACGCCCGCGAGCAGGTGGCCGCCGCGCTCGGGGTCGGCGCCGCCGAGGTGGTGCTGACCGCGGGCGGCACCGAGGCGGACAACCTCGGGGTCAAGGGGCTCTTCGGCGCCCGCAGCGCCGAGGACCCGGCCCGCACGCGGGTGCTCGCGAGCCCCGTCGAGCACCACGCGGTCCTCGACTGCGTGACGTGGCTCGCGGAGGCCCGCGGGGCCGAGGTGCGCTGGCTGCCGGTGGACCGGCGGGGCCGGGTCGACGTCGACGGCACCGCCGCGCTGCTCGCCGAGGACCCCGACCGCACCGCGCTCCTCACGTGCATGTGGGCGAACAACGAGGTCGGCACCGTCCAGCCCGTCCACGAGCTCGTCGAGCTCTCCCACGCCCACGGCGTGCCGGTGCACGTGGACGCCGTGCAGGCCGTCGGCTGGCTCGACGGGGAGGTCGGGTCGCTCGGCGCGGACACCGTGGCCGTCAGCGGGCACAAGCTCGGCGCCCCCGTCGGCTCCGGGGTTCTCGTCGTGCGCCGTGGCGTCGAGCTCGAGCCCGTCGTGCACGGGGGCGGGCAGGAGCGGGGGGTGCGTTCGGGCACCGTCGACGCGCCCGCCGCCGCCGCGCTCGCGGCGGCCCTGTCGGCCGCGGCCGCCGAGCGGGACGTCGAGGCGCCGCGGGTGGCCGCACTGCGGGACCGGCTCGCCGCGGGTGTCCTCGCGCTCGACCCGACGGCCGTCGTGCAGGGAGCCGACCTCCACGCGCCTGGCGCCAGGCTGCCGACCAACCTCCACGTCACCTTCCCCGGCTGCGAGGGCGACAGCCTGCTCTACCTCTTCGACGCCCACGACGTCGCGGTCTCCACCGGCTCCGCGTGCCGGGCCGGGGTGCCCGAGCCCTCGCACGTGCTCGACGCGATGGGGGTCGACGCCGGGCTCGCGCGCGGCGCGCTGCGCTTCTCCCTCGGCCGAACCAGCACCGACGCCGACGTCGACACCGCCCTCGCGGTGCTGCTCGGGGTGCTGGACCGCGCCCGGGCGGCGGTCGCCCGCGCGCACGGGCTGGCGGCCTCGTGAGCCGCGTCCTCGCGGCGATGAGCGGCGGGGTGGACTCCGCGGTCGCGGCGGCGCGCGCCGTCGAGGCCGGGCACGAGGTCGTCGGGGTGCACCTCGCCCTGTCCCGGGGCGCCGGCGGCGGGCCGCCGACCGCGCGGGCGCGCGGCTGCTGCACCGTCGAGGACGCCCACGACGCACGCCGCGCGGCCGACGCGCTCGGCATCCCGTTCTACGTGTGGGACTTCTCCGAGCAGTTCGCCGCCGACGTCGTCGACGACTTCGTCGCCTCCTACGCCGCCGGGCGCACCCCCAACCCGTGCGTGCGCTGCAACGAGCGCATCAAGTTCACCGCGCTGCTCGACCGCGCGCTCGCGCTCGGCTTCGACGCGGTCGCCACCGGGCACTGGGCACGCCTGGAGCCCGGCGCCGAGGGGTCCGGTCCGGTGCTGCGCCGGGCCGCGGACCGGGCCAAGGACCAGTCCTACGTGCTCGCCTCCGTGGCGCCGGCCCGGCTGCGCCACGTGCTCCTGCCGGTCGGCGACACCACCGACAAGGCGGCGCTGCGCGAGGAGGCGACGGCACGCGGTCTCGCGGTGGCGGCCAAGCCCGACAGCCACGACATCTGCTTCGTACCGGACGGCGACACCGCCGGGTGGCTGTCGCGCCGACTCGGCGACGCACCGGGCGACGTGGTCGACACCGCCGGCGAGGTGGTCGGCGCGCACACCGGCACCCACCGCTTCACCCTCGGGCAGCGGCGCGGCCTCGACCTGCGCCGCCCCGCCGCCGACGGCAGGCCCCGTTACGTGCTGTCCATCGAGCCGGCGACACGCACCGTCACCGTGGGTCCTGCCGAGGACATGCTCGTGGCGACCCTCACCGCCACGGGTCCCGTCTGGCACGGGGCGCCCCCGGCCCGCGGTCGCGCGGTCAGCGTGCAGGTCCGCGCCCACGGCGCGCCCGTCGCGGCGACGTGCGAGGCCGCGGACGACGACCTCGTCGTGCTGCGCCCGGACGCTCCGGTGCCCGCGGTCGCGCCCGGACAGCTCGTCGTGGCCTACGACGGCGACCGGGTGCTCGGGGCGGCCCGGGCGGCCTGACCGCAGCGCGACGGACCCGCGCGACGGCCGTAGTGTCGCGGCCGTGACCGAGCCTTCCGACACGACCGCCCAGCCCGCCCAGCCGACCCCGCCGCCCCCGTCCGCGGACGGGGCGACCGGCGAGACCGTCGCCCGCCACGTCCCGCGCCTGGGGCGCGACCTCTCGGTCGTCGGTCTCGGCTGCTGGCAGCTCGGTGCGGACTGGGGCGAGGTGAGCGAGGCCGACGCGACCGAGACGGTCGTCGCGGCGCTCGACTCCGGCGTCACGTTCCTCGACACCGCCGACGTGTACGGCGACGGCCGCAGCGAGCGGGTCGTGGGTGCCGTCGCCTCTGCCCGGCCCGACCGGCCCTTCGTCGCGACGAAGGCCGGCCGCCGCGCCGACCCCTTCGAGCCCGCCACCTTCACCGAGGAGAACCTGCGCGCGTGGGTCGAGCGCTCGCGGCAGAACCTCGGCGTCGACACCCTCGACCTCGTCCAGCTGCACTGCCCTCCCACGCCGGTGTACTCCGACGACCGGGTCTTCGACGTGCTCGACGCGCTCGTGTCCGAGGGTGTCCTCGCCGCCTACGGGGTGAGCGTCGAGACGTGCGAGGAGGCGCTCACGGCCATCGCCCGGCCCGGGGTCGCGACGGTCCAGATCATCCTCAACGCCTTCCGGCTCAAGCCGCTCGACGAGGTGCTCCCGGCCGCGCAGGAGGCCGGCGTCGGGATCATCGCGCGCGTGCCGCTGGCCTCGGGCCTGCTGAGCGGGCGCTACGACGCCTCCACGACCTTCGCCGAGGACGACCACCGGAACTACAACCGCGACGGGCAGGCGTTCGACGTCGGCGAGACGTTCTCCGGCGTCCCCTTCGACGTCGGCCTGCGGGCGGTGGAGGAGCTCAAGGACGTCGCGGGCGAGCGTCCCGTCGCCGAGCTCGCGCTGCGCTGGGTCGTCGACACGCCGGGCGTCACGAGCGTCATCCCCGGGGCCCGCAACCCCGACCAGGCGCGGCGCAACGCCGCCGTCATGCGCACGGAGCCGCTCACCGACGACCAGCGCGCCGCGGTCCGCGACGTCTACGACCGCCACGTGCGGGCGCTCGTGCACGACCGCTGGTGAGCCTGCCGGCAGGCCCCTGGGCCACGGGTGTCGGGTCGCTGCCGCACACCCGGCCCGACGAGGCGCTCGACGCGGTGCTCGGCGAGCTCGGTGACGGCCACGTGCCGTTCGTGCCCGAGCTGCCGGCCCGCGGGGTCGGCGCCGACGTCATCGGTCGCGGGGCGTCGTTCCTCGTCGACCTGCCGGTCGACCTCCAGCCGTCGGGCTGGCGCCTCGTGGACCGGCCGGGCGTCGACCTGCAGCGCGCGCGGTCGTGGTGGCGGCAGGACCTCGACGCGCTGGGCGAGCGCGGCCCGGAGCTCGGCGCCGCCCGGGCGCTGAAGGTCGGGGTCACCGGTCCGTGGACGCTCGCGGCCGCGCTGCAGCGCAGCCGGGGCGAGGTCGCCGTGAGCGACCCCGGGGCCCGGCGTGACCTCGTCGACTCCCTCGCCGAGGGGGTCGGGCAGGTGCTCGCGGACGTCCGGCGCGCGGCGCCCGGTGTGCCGCTCGTGCTGCAGGTCGACGAGCCGTCGGTCGTCGCGGTGCTGCTCGGGCGGCTGCCGACGGCGAGCGGCTACGGCACGCTGCGGTCGGTGCCGGGACCCGAGGTGCGCGACGGGCTGCGCCGGGTCGTCGACGCCGGCCACGCGGCAGGTGCCGCGGTCCTCGTCCACTGCTGCGCCGAGGGCGGCCCGGTCCGGCTGCTCGCCGAGACCGGCGCCGACGGGCTGTCGGTGCCGCTTCCGCGCACGACGGCCGGGACGGGCGCTCGTGCCTGGGAGCAGGCAGCCGCTGTGGTCGAGGGCGGGACCGCTCTCGTCGCGGGCGTGCTCGACCCGCTGGCAGCGGCGCCGGAGGCCGACGCGCTCGCCCGCGACGTGCTCGCGGCATGGGGTGACGTCGGCCTGGGGGGCGACGCCCGCACGCGGCTCGCGCTCAGCCCGTCCTGCGGGGCGGCCGGCGCCCGGCCGTCGGACGCCGTCGCCCAGCTCCGGGCGCTGGCGGTCGCGGCCGGGAGGCTCGTGTCCGGCTGATCCCTCTGCCGCGCCGGGCGGCTCAGCCGGCGTAGGACGACAGCTGGACGAGGTTGCCCTGCGTGTCGTCGAGCACGGCCGTCGTGACAGGGCCCATGGCGAGCGGCTCCTGCGTGAAACGCACGCCCGCGGCCTTCAGTCGCTCGGTCTCGGCGTGCACGTCGGTCACGGCGAAGCTCGTGAACGGGATGCCGTCGGCGGCGAGGGCCTGCTTGAACGGCCCGACCGCCGGGTGGGCGCTCGGCTCCAGCAACAGCTCCGGACCGTCCGGGTCCTCGGGCGAGGCGACGGTGAGCCACCGGTGCTCGCCGAGCGGCACGTCGTGCCGGACGACGAAGCCGAGCACGTCGCGGTAGAAGCGGAGCGCCGCCTCCTGGTCGTCGACGAAGACGCTCGTGATGACGATCCTCATGGGAGTCCCTCTCTGTCGGTGAACCCCCACCGGCCGAGCGCCTCACGCAGCGGTCCCCGGTCGAGGTGGTGGAAGACGTAGCGCCCCTCCTTGTGCCGGCGGACCAGGCCCGCCTGCTCGAGCACGTCGAGGTGCTGCGAGACGGCCTGGCGCGAGGAGGTCACGCCGTGGCGCTGCACGAGCCTGGTGAGGAGCTCGAACAGCGTCTGGCCGTCGCGGGAGTGCAGCTCGTCGAGCACCGCGCGCCGGGTCGGGTCCGCGAGCGCCCTGAAGACGTCGCTCATGGTGCCGCCGACCATAGGCAAGCGATTGCTTGCCTGTCAACGGCGGCCTGTCGGTGCGGCGCCCTACCGTCACGGCCGTGGCGCACCCGCAGATGTTCGACGACGACGACCCGTACCTGCAGCGGGTGCGCGTGCTCGCGCTCGACCTGCCCGACGCCGCGGAGCGGGTCTCGCACGGCCGACCGGTCTTCCACACGACCAAGGTGTTCGCCTGGTACGGCGGGAGCACGCGCGAGGCGGGGGAGTGGGTACCGCACCCGCACGCGCTGCTCGTCCTGCCCGACCCGATCGACCGCGAGGCCCTGCTCACCGAGGACCGGTGCTTCTCGCCCGCCTACCTCGGCCCGTCGGGCTGGGTCGGCGTCGAGCTCGACGCCGGCACGGACTGGGAGGAGGTCGCGGAGCTGCTCGAGGACTCCTACCGGCGCACCGCGGGGGTCCGCCGGGTCGCGCGGCTCGACGCGCGGCGCTGACCCGACGTCTGCCTACGGGCGCGGAGCGTGTCGTGGGCGAGGTGGACCGTCGGCGCCCGGTCCGGCTACCCGGCCTCGGCGTCGTACCGCTGCCGCAGCGCGTCGTAGTCGACCCAGAAGTCGTCGAAGGAGCGGGGGCGGCCGCGCAGCAGCTCGGCGAGGTAGTCCAGGTGCACGTGCCACCCGGCGGCGTAGGCGACGGCGTCCTCGAGGCCGGCGTGCTCCAGCGTGACGACCGTCCCGGCGGTGTCACGCCCGATCGAGAGGCGTACGCGGCTCGGGGCCTCGTCCGGGAAGTCCCACGTCATGGCCAGCAGCCGCGAGGGCTCCCACTCCAGGACCGTGTGCGTCGAGCGGACCTGCTGCTCGTGCACGAGGGTGAAGGTCGCGCCCGGCCCGAGCCGTGGCCCCTCGTGACGGCCCAGCCACGCCGACAGCCCGTCGGCCTCGCTGGCGGCCCGCCAGGCCGTCGGGACGCTGCACGCCACCGGCCGGCGGAGGACGACCCTGCCGGACAGCCGGTCCGCGACGCCGATCGGCTCCAGGTCCACGCCCCCGATCCTCCGGGCCGCCGCCGCGCTCGGCAACGACCGCCGGGGTCGGGTCGGCGGACCCGCGTCGACGGGGCTGGTCAGCGGGCGGACCAGCCGCCGTCCATGAGCACCGACGTCCCCGTCATGGACGCCGCCTCCGGGCGGCACAGCCATGCGACGGTCCGTCCGACCTCCTCGGGCTCCAGCAGCCGCTTCACCGCCGACATGTGCAGCAGCACGTCCTCGACGACCCGCTCCTCCGGCACCCCGGTCTCGCGCGCCTGGGCGGCGACCTGCGCCTCGACGAGGGGCGTGCGCACGAAGCCGGGGCAGACGACCACCGACGTGACGCCGCGGTCGCCGCCCTCCAACGCGATCGTCTTGCTCAGCCCCTCCAGCCCGTGCTTGGCCGCGACGTAGGCCGCCTTGAACGGCGACGCGCGGTGCCCGTGCACGGAGCCGACGTGGACGAGCCGACCGTGGCCTCGTGCGTACATGCCCGGGAGGACCGCGCGCGCCAGGAGGAACGGCGCCTCGAGCATGAGCCGCAGCATGAGCGACAGCTGCTCGGGCGGGAACTCCTCCACCCGCGCCACGTGCTGGACGCCGGCGTTGTTGACGAGCACGTCGCAGTCCACGTCGACCTCCGCCAGAACCGCCGGCAGCGCGGCGGTGTCGGACAGGTCGACGACCACCGCGCGCCCGCCCAGCTCGTCGGCGAGGGCACGCACCGCGTCCTCGGCCCGGTCGAGCAGGACCACGGACGCGCCGGCCGCGGCCAGGGACCGCGCGCACGCCGCGCCGATGCCGCTCGCGGCGCCGGTGACGACGGCGCGACGGCCCTCCAGGTGCCGGTCGGCCACGGTCCCGTCGGCCACGTTCCCCTCAGCCACGGCCGGACGGGCCGGCGGCCTCGAGGTGCTCGCGCAGGGCCGCGGCGAACTCCTCGGGGCGCTCCACGTGCGGGCTGTGGCCGGCGTCGAGCACGACCTCGCGGTACGAGCCGCCGCCCGCGGCGTAGGCGTCGAGCACCGCCCGGGTCTGGGCGACCATCGGCTGCACGGGGTACTCCTGCTCCCCCGGCCACCCGGGGACCACCCCGGCGCCCCCGAGCACGGCGAGGTCGAGGGCGGCGGCGTCGCTGACGATCGCGTCGTGCTCCCCCCGGACCCACAGCACGGGCGGACGGCGGCCGTCGTCGCTGAGCGACGTCAGCGCCGAGGTGTCGAAGTGCTTCGGGGCGAGGGTGTTGAGCACGCCGCGGGTGCCCGGGCCGGTGCTCGGCCAGCCCGCTGCGGGGGCGGCGTCCCCGGGGTAGTGGTCGTCGCCGGTGCGCGTGGACAGCACCGCAGTGAGCAGCTCCTCCTCGTCGGGGCTGCGGAAGCCGTGGGCGAAGTACAGGCCGTTCATGACGTTGCGCGGGGAGCTGGGGTCCTCCTCGCCGCGCTCGCCGGCGGCCAGGAGCTCGACCAGGCGCGGGTTGGCCAGGCCGGCGCCGGCGCCCGGGTCGTCGTCGGCGAGGCGGGAGCCGTCCGCGCGGGTGGCGCCGTAGCCGTACGGGGAGACCGGGTCGACGAGCACGAGCGAGGCCACCGCGGACGGCCGGTCGAGCGCCGCCTGCGTCACCACGCCGCCGCCGAGGCTCCAGCCCAGCAGGTGCGCACGGGCGACGCCCAGGGCGTCGAGCAGGGAGAGCACGTCGTCGCTGTAGTCGCGCACACCGCGCGTGGCGTCGACCGGCGCGGGGTCGGTGCCGCCGAAGCCGCGGAGGTCGGGGGCGATGCCGCGCCAGCCGTCGGGCAGGGCCTCGAGCTGGCGCCGGAAGAACTCCGAGCTCGAGAGGTTGCCGTGGACCAGCACGACCACGTTCTCGACCTGGTCGGCGGGCCCGGTGTCGAGGCCGCGCACCCGCAGGCGGTCCGTCGTGGTGTCGAGAGCGGTGACGGCGCGGGTCCCGTCGGTGGTCGGTCCGGTCATCGGTCCTCCTGGTCGGGTGGGGCGAGGGCGGTGGGAGTGGCGAGGGCGGAGAGCACCGCGGCGGCGACGGCGTCGGCGCCGCGGTCGGCGAACAGCACCGAGTAGTGGTTGGTGCCGGGCACCTCGACGAGGTCCAGGCCGGGCAGCCGGTGGCGCCAGCGGGCGAGGAGCTCCGGGGCGTACAGCGGCGCGCCGTCGTCGAGGCCCCGGGGGCACGTGAGCAGCCGCGCGCCCCGGGCGGCGAGGCGCTCGAGGCCGGTGGTGAGCAGCGCGGGGTCGTGGAGGTCGCCCATGTCCTGCGTCACCGCGTCCGGGGCGACCGGCACGCGCCAGGCGGTGGCGCGGCCGTCGCCCTCGTCGGTGGCGGGCACGAGGTCCCGGGCGGCGTAGGCGTCGACCACCTCGACGGGCAGCCCCTGCAGCGCCGGGTGTGCCGCCCACAGCGCCCGGTGCTCGGCGCGTGACGTGAACGTCCGACGCAGCCGTGCCAGCGCCGGGCCGAGGGCCGCGGCCGCCGCCTCCCCCGGAGCGGTGCCCGGCGGTGCCTCCAGCGGCAGGGCCCCGTCGACGAGGACGACGCCGGCCAGCCGGTCCAGCAGGCCGGGGTGACGGGTCGCCAGCGCTGCCAGCGCGAAGGCGCCCATGGAGTGCCCGACGAGCGCGACGGCCCGGTGCGGGACGGCGTCGAGCAGGACCGTGACCTCGGCGGCGACGTCGTCCGCGTGGCGCGCCAGCCCCCACGGCCCCGGCAGGCCCAGGCTCGACCCCCGGCCGCGCAGCTCGGGCGCGACCACGGCGGCGACCCCCGCGGGGGCCGGGTCGGCGAGCAGCCGCGGCGCCACGGCCGTCCACGCCGCGGCGTTGGCCGTGATGCCGTGGACGGCGACGACCAGCGTGCCGCCGTCGGCATCGCCCCAGGCCAGGCCCCCGAGGGCACGGCCCTGCCACTCGCAGGGCGTGCGCGCGCCGGTGAGCACGGCCGTAGTGTGGCGCGTCGCGCGCTCCGGCGGCAGCCCGTTCCCGTCAGCGGTCGGACGCGGTGGCAGGTCCGGGCCGCGGGGCGCCCGCCGCCGCCTGCCGCGCGGCGGCCCACTGCAGCAGGATGACGGTCTTGCCGTCGCGGATGCGCCCGTCCCGGCACATCGCCGTCGCGTCGGCCAGCGCGAGCTCGAGGACCTCGATGTCCTCGCCCTCATCGACGACACCCCCACCGCCCGAGGTGCGGTCCGCCGGCGTGTAGGGCGCGGCGTAGAAGTGGACCCGCTCGGTGACCGAGCCCGGGCTCATGAAGAGGTCGAAGAGGTGCTCCACCTCCCCGAGGACGACGCCCAGCTCCTCGGCGGCCTCCCGGCGGATGGCGCTGAGCGGGTCGTCGGCGTCCAGCAGCCCCGCGGCGGCCTCGACGAGCATCCCGTCGGGGTGGCCGTTGACGTAGGCGGGGTAGCGGAACTGGCGGGTGAGCAGCACCGTGCCGCGCTCGTCGTCGTAGGGCAGGAGGGTCGCGCCGTCACCGCGGTCGTAGGTCTCGCGCTGCTGGGTGGTCCAGGTGCCGTCGCGGCGGCGCACGTCGAGGGTGGTGCGCCGCAGCACGTGCCACCCGTCGGAGGTGACCTCCACCTCGCGCACGACGACGTCGGGGTTGCCGTGCAGGCCGCGCCCGGCCCGGTCCAGGCCGGTGCGCCCTCGCCCGTCGGGGACGTCGACCCCGCGCCGACCGCCCGGCGGGGCGTTCACCGGGCCACCCCGCGCCGGGGGGTGGCGATGTCGAGGGTCGTCCGCATGCGGTCACCGTAGGCCGACGTGCGGGCGGGCTGGTGGTCCCGCGGCTCAGAGCCGACCGACGTCGCTCACCCGCACCACCGCCTCGCCCGCGGCGTCGCTCGCCGCGAGGTCGACGACGGCACCGATGCCCCAGTCGAGGTCGCCCGCCGGGTCGTCGAACGTCTGCCGGACCACCCACCGCTCGCGCTCGACCGTCACCATGAACCGGTCCGGGCCGCGGGCGTCCGGGCCGGTGCCGATCTCGTCGTGCTCGGCGAAGTACGCCTCGAGCGCCTCCCGCCAGCGCTCGGCGTCCCAGCCGGCCTCGGCGTCGAGCTCGCCGAGCGGGTTCCAGTGCCGCAGCGCCGCGAGGCGCACCCGGCGGAACATCTCGTTGCGGACGAGCACGCGGAACGCGCGGACGTTGCGGGTGACGGGTGGCGGGCCGTCGTCGAGCGAGCCCGGCCGGACCTCCGCGACGGCTTCCGCGCCCGCCGCGAGCAGCGCCCACTCGTCGAGCAGGGAGGAGTCGACCTGCCGCACGAGCTCGCCGAGCCACTCCACGAGGTCGTGCAGCTCCTCGGTGCGCGCGGCCTCGGGCACGGTCTGGCGCAGCGCCCGGTAGGCGTCGGCGAGGTAGCGCAGCAGGACGCCCTCCGACCGCACGAGGTCGTAGGCGCGCACGTACTCGCTGAAGGTCGCCGCGCGCTCGTACATGTCGCGCACGACCGACTTCGGGCTCAGCTCGTGCTCACGCACCCACGGGTGCCCGCCGACGTAGGTCTCGTAGGCGTGCTCGAGCAGCTCCGCGAGCGGGCGCGGGTGCGTGACCTCCTCGAGCAGCTCCATGCGCTCCTCGTACTCGATGCCGTCGGCCTTCATCTCGCCGATCGCCTCGCCGCGCGCCTGCCACGCCTGCGCGGCGAGGACCTGGCGCGGGTCGTCGAGGGTCGACTCGATGACGCTGACGACGTCGAGGGCGTAGTCGGGCGCCTCGCGGTCGAGGAGCTCGAACGCGGCGAGGGCGAACGGCGACAGCGGCTGGTTGAGGGCGAAGTCGCGCTGCAGGTCGACCGTCAGCCGGACGGTCCGCCCGTCGGGGTCCGGCGGGTCGACCTTCTCCACGACCCCGGCCGCGAGCAGCGAGCGGTAGGCGGCGATGGCGCGGCGCATGTGGTGCAGCTGTCGCGGTCGCGGCTCGTCGGAGTGCTCGATGAGCCGGCGCATGGCGGTGAAGGGGTCGCCGGGGCGGGCGATGACGTTGAGGAGCATCGCCGTCGTCACCCGGAAGCGGGGGACGAGCGCCTCCGGCTCGGCGCCCACGAGCCGGTCGAAGGTCTGCTCGTTCCACGTGACGGTGCCGACCGGCGGCTTCTTCTTGACGAGCTTCCTCCGCTTGGCGGGGTCGTTGCTCGCCTTGGCCGCGGCTCGCTCGTTCTCGATGACGTGCTCGGGCGCCTGCACGACGACCCGCCCGGCGGTGTCGTAGCCCGCGCGGCCGGCGCGTCCGGCGACCTGGTGGAACTCGCGCGCGCTCAGCAGCCGCACCTTCTGCCCGTCGAACTTGGTGAGCGACACGATGAGCACGGTGCGGATCGGCACGTTGATGCCGACCCCGAGGGTGTCGGTGCCGCACACCACCGCGAGCAGGCCGCGCTGCGCGAGGCGCTCCACGAGCCGGCGGTAGCGCGGCAGCATGCCCGCGTGGTGCACGCCGACCCCGGCCGTCACCAGGCGCTTGAGCTGGGTGCCGAAGCCGGGGCCGAAGCGGAACTGCCCGATCTCGTCGGCGATCGCCTGCTTCTGCTCCTTGCCGCGGAGCGGGGTGCTCAGCAGGCTCGCCGCGTGCTCCAGCGCGGCGGCCTGCGTCGGGTGCACGACGTAGACCGGTGCCTGGTCGTCGCGCACCAGCAGCTCGACGGCCTCGTGCAGCGGGTCCAGCGACCAGTGGAATGACAGCGGCACCGGCCGCTCGGCCGACGTCACGTGCGAGACGGGCGTGCCGGTGCGCTCCTCGAGCCGCCGCGCGAGCGCGGTCACGTCGCCGAGCGTCGCCGACATGAGGAGGAACTGGGCGCCGGTCAGCTCGATGAGCGGGACCTGCCACGCCCAGCCGCGGTCGCGGTCGCCGTAGTAGTGGAACTCGTCCATGACGACCTGGCCGACGCGGGCCTCGCGGCCCTGGCGCAGCGCGAGGTTCGCGAGCACCTCCGCGGTCGCGCACACGATCGGCGCGTCGGTGTTGATGCCGGCGTCGCCGGTCATCATGCCGACGTGCTCGGCGCCGAAGGCGTCGCACAGCGCGAAGAACTTCTCGCTCACGAGCGCCTTGATCGGCGCGGTGTAGAAGGTGCGCCGACCGTCGCCGAGGGCGAGCGCGTGCGCGCCGGCCGCGACGAGGCTCTTGCCGGAGCCCGTCGGCGTCGCGAGGACGACGTGCGAGCCGCTCGCGAGCTCCAGCAGGGCCTCCTCCTGGTGCGGGTAGAGCGCGAGGCCCGCCTCGCCCGCCCACGCCGTCACCCGCTCCAGGACGGTGTCGGCGTCAGAGCCCGCGAGGTCGCCGAGCGGCGCCCGGTCCGGGGACACCGGAAGGGGGTGGACGGTCGGCTCGGCGGCGGGGTCGGCAGTCATGGCCCGGCCAGTCTCCCAGGCCCCGGGTTGCCGCACGGGCGGCGCGGGGGCTGGATGGGCGCATGAGCCTGCCCACCCGCACCCTCGGCACCGCCGGTCCGCACGGGCCGCTCCGCGTCAGCCCGCTCGGCCTCGGCTGCATGGGGATGAGCGAGTTCTACGGCGCCCACGACGACGAGGAGTCGACCGCGACGATCCGGCGCGCCCTCGACCTCGGGGTCACGCTCGTCGACACCGCCGACATGTACGGGCCGTTCACCAACGAGGAGCTCGTCGGGCGGGCGATCGCGGGCCGCCGGGACGAGGTGGTGCTCGCGACGAAGTTCGGCAACGAGCGGCTGCCCGACGGCACCCGCCTCGGGATCAACGGCTCACCGGACTACGTGCGCCGCGCGTGCGACGACTCGCTGCGCCGGCTCGGGGTCGACCACATCGACCTCTACTACCAGCACCGCGTCGACCCCGACGTGCCCATCGAGGACACCGTCGGGGCGATGGCCGGGCTCGTGCAGGCCGGCAAGGTGCGCCACCTCGGTCTGTCGGAGGCCTCGCCCGCGACCATCCGCCGCGCCCACGCCGTGCACCCGGTCACCGCGCTGCAGACGGAGTACTCGCTGTTCACCCGCGACGTCGAGGACGAGATCCTCCCGCTGCTGCGCGAGCTCGGCATCGGCCTGGTCCCGTACTCGCCGCTCGGGCGCGGCCTCCTCACCGGCGCCATCACGAGCGCGGCGGACCTCGACGCCGACGACCGGCGCCGCAGCGACTACTTCCCCCGCTTCGGGGGCGACGCGCTCGAGGCGAACCTCCGCCTCGTCGCCGAGGTCCGGCGGCTCGCCGAGGACAAGGGCTGCACGCCGGCGCAGCTCGCACTCGCCTGGGTGCTCGCGCAGGGCGAGGACGTCGTGCCGATCCCCGGCACGCGCCGGGCGCAGCGGCTGGAGGAGAACGTCGGGGCGGTGGAGGTGACGCTGTCCACCGACGACCTGGCTGCGCTGGAGGCCGCGGTGCCGCGGGGGGCCGTCGTCGGAGACCGCTACGGCGACATGAGCAGCATCGACAGGTGACGACCGGCGCGACCGGCCGCTGTCCGGGGCCGGTGGCAGGATCCCGACCGTGAGCGAGCCCGTCACCGCCGAGGTCCCCGCCGAGGTCCCCGCCGAGGTCCCCGCCGGCGCCCCTGCCGAGCGCCTGGCCGACGTCCCGGAGAGCGCCCGCGAGCGGGCCGCCGAGCTCGCCGAGCAGCTGCGCGCGCACCAGTTCGCGTACTACGTCCGCGACTCGCCGACCGTCGACGACGCCGAGTACGACGCCCTCCTGCGCGAGCTGGAGGCGCTCGAGGCCGAGCACCCGGCCCTCGTCACGCCCGACAGCCCCACCCAGCAGGTCGGGGGCACGTTCTCCACCGACTTCGCCGCCGTCGACCACCTGCAGCGCATGCTCAGCCTCGACAACGTGCTGAGCCCCGAGGAGCTCGCCGAGTGGGACCGGCGCGTGCGCGCCGACGCCGGCGACGACATCCGCTACCTGTGCGAGCTCAAGATCGACGGCCTCGCCGTCAACCTGCTGTACGTCGACGGCCGGCTCGAGCGGGCCGCGACGCGCGGCGACGGCCGCACGGGGGAGGACATCACCCTCAACGTGCGGACCGTCGACGGCGTCCCCACCACGCTGCGGGCCGACGGCGGCACCCCGGTCCCGCACCGCGTCGAGGTTCGCGGCGAGGTGTTCTTCCCGGTCGAGGCCTTCGAGCGCCTGAACGCCGAGCTCACCGAGGCGGGCAGGAGCCCGTTCGCGAACCCGCGCAACGCGGCCGCCGGGTCGCTGCGGCAGAAGGACCCGCGCGTCACCGCGCGCCGCCCGCTCGACATGCGCGTGCACGGCCTGGGCCTGCTCGACGGCTGGCAGGTGTCCTCGCAGTCGGAGGCCTACGACGTGCTGCGGGACTGGGGCCTGCCCGTGCCGGACACCTACCGCGTCGTCGACTCCCTCGCCGACGTGCAGGCCTACGTCGAGCACTACGCGGAGCACCGCCACGACGTCGCCCACGAGATCGACGGCGTCGTCGTCAAGGTCGACCAGACCGCGCTGCAGCGACGGCTCGGGGCGACCAGCCGCGCTCCCCGCTGGGCGACGGCGTACAAGTACCCGCCCGAGGAGGTCCGCACCCGCCTGCTCGACGTGCAGGTCAACGTCGGCCGGACCGGGCGGGTGACGCCGTTCGCCGTCATGGAGCCGGTCCTCGTCGCCGGGTCGACGGTCGGCATGGCCACGCTGCACAACGCCGACGAGGTCCGCCGCAAGGGCGTCCTCATCGGCGACACCGTGTGGCTGCGCAAGGCCGGCGACGTCATCCCCGAGGTGCTCGGCCCGGTCGTGGAGCTGCGCGACGGCAGCGAGCGCGCCTTCGTCATGCCGACGCACTGCCCGGCGTGCGGGACGGAGCTGCGACGGGAGACCGAGAGCGCGGTCGACATCCGTTGCCCCAACCGCCGCACCTGCCCCGCACAGCTGCGGGAGCGGCTGTTCCACCTCGCGAGCCGCAACGCCTTCGACATCGAGGCGCTCGGCTACGAGGGCTCCCAGGCGCTGCTCGAGGCGGGCGTCGTCACCGACGAGGGCGACGTGTTCGACCTCGACGCCGACGCGCTGGCCCGGGTCCCGCTGTACACGACCAAGGCGGGCGCCGTGTCCGCCAACGGCCGTCGGCTGCTGGAGCACCTCGACGAGGCGAAGGCACGGCCGCTGTGGCGGGTGCTCGTCGCCCTGTCCATCCGGCACGTCGGTCCGACCGCCGCGCGCGCCCTCGCGACCCGCTACGGCTCCATGACGGCGCTGCGCGAGGTCGTCGAGCAGCCCGACCGGGACGCGGCCGTCGAGGAGCTGGCCGCCACCGACGGCGTCGGCACGACCATCGCCGAGGCGATCGTCGACTGGTTCGCCGTCGACTGGCAGGCCTCGGTCCTCGACCGCTGGCAGGCGGCCGGGGTGCGGATGGCCGACGAGCGCGACGAGTCGACCCCGCGCGTGCTCGAGGGGATGACGCTCGTGGTGACCGGGTCGCTCGAGCGGTTCAGCCGCGACGAGGCGAAGGAGGCGATCCTCGCCCGCGGCGGCAAGGCCGCGGGGTCGGTGTCGAAGAAGACGACGGCGGTCGTCGTGGGCGACAGCCCGGGCTCCAAGGCCGCGAAGGCGGAGGAGCTCGGCGTGCCCGTGCTCGACGAGGCCGGTTTCGAGCGGCTGCTCGCCGAGGGCGCCGCGGCGCTGCCGGGGCGCGACGGCGAGGAGGAGCCGACCTCCTAGACTCCCTGCCCATGCCCGACACCCCTGCCCGCGCGCCCGAGCAGCTCGACGCCGACCGCGTCGCGCACCTCGCCGGGCTCGCCCGGATCGCCCTCACCGACGCCGAGCGGGAGCGCCTCGCCGGGCAGCTGTCGGTGGTGCTCGAGGCCGTCGCGCAGGTGCAGGAGGTCGCCACCCCGGACGTGCCCGCGACCAGCCACCCGATGCCGCTCAGCAACGTCACCCGCGAGGACGTGCCCGTGCCCGGCCTCGGGGCCGAGGCGGCCCTCGCGGGCGCCCCGGCCGTCGAGGACGACCGGTTCCGCGTCCCCCGCATCCTCGAGGAGGACTGATGAGCGACGACCTCACGCGCCTGAGCGCCGCGGGCATGGCCGCGGCCATGGCCGCCGGCGAGACCACGAGCAGCGAGCTCACCCGGGCGGCGCTGGACCGGATCGACGCCGTCGACGGCTCGGCCGAGGCGGGCGTCCACGCGTTCCTCCACGTCGCCGCCGAGGAGGCGCTCGCGGTCGCCGCCGAGGTCGACGCCGCGCGTGCCGCCGGGGAGGACCTGCCCGCACTGGCGGGCGTGCCCGTGGCCGTCAAGGACGTCGTCGCCACCCGCGGCATGCCGACGACCGTCGGCTCGCGCATCCTGTCCGGCTGGGTGCCGCCGTACGACGCGACGCTCGTCGAGCGGCTGCGCGCCGCTCGCACCCCGCTGCTCGGCAAGACGAACATGGACGAGTTCGCCATGGGCTCCTCCACCGAGCACTCCGCGTACGGGCCGACCCGCAACCCGTGGGACCTCGAGCGCATCCCCGGCGGGTCCGGTGGCGGGTCCGCCGCGGCCGTCGCGTCGTTCGAGGCGCCGCTGGCCGTCGGCACCGACACCGGCGGCTCGATCCGCCAGCCCGCGGCCGTCACCGGCACCGTCGGCGTCAAGCCGACGTACGGCGGGGTGTCCCGCTACGGCCTCGTCGCGCTCGCCTCCAGCCTCGACCAGGCCGGACCGTGCGCGCGGACCGTGCTCGACGCGGCTCTGCTGCACGAGGTGATGGGCGGGCACGACCCGCGCGACTCCACGTCCCTGCCCGGGGCGGCTCCCGACGTCGTCGCGGCCGCCCGGGCCGGCGCGACCGGCGACCTCACCGGGGTGCGGGTCGGGCTCGTGCGCGAGCTCGGCGGCGAGGGGTACCAGGCCGGGGTGCAGGCGCGCTTCGCCGAGGCGGTCGAGGAGCTGCGCGCGGCGGGTGCGGAGGTCGTCGAGGTGTCGGCGCCGCACTTCCGCTACGCCCTCGCGGCGTACTACCTCATCCTGCCGAGCGAGGCCTCGAGCAACCTCGCGAAGTTCGACGCCATGCGCTACGGCCTCCGCGTCGGCGACGGCGACCCCGCCTCCACCGCCGAGCAGGTGATGGCCGCCACCCGCGAGGCGGGCTTCGGCGACGAGGTGAAGCGGCGCATCGTCCTCGGCACGTACGCGCTGAGCGCCGGCTACTACGACGCGTACTACGGCAGCGCGCAGAAGGTCCGCACCCTCGTGCAGCGCGACTTCGCGGCCGCCTTCGAGGCCGCCGACGTGCTCGTGTCGCCGACGGCGCCGACCACGGCCTTCCGCTTCGGCGACAAGCTCGACGACCCCATGGCCATGTACCTCAACGACGTCGCCACCATCCCCGCGAACCTCGCGGGGGTGCCGGGCATGTCCCTGCCGAGCGGGCTCGCCGACGAGGACGGGCTGCCGGCCGGCATCCAGCTGCTGGCGCCCGCCCGGGCCGACGACCGGCTGTACCGGGTCGGCGCCGCGCTCGAGGCCCGCCTGCTGGACCGCTGGGGCGGACCCCTGCTCGACCGGGCGCCCGCGCTCGGCTCCTTCCCCCGCACCGCCGTCACGACGGGAGCCCCCGCATGACCGTCAGCACCGAGCTCGTGCCCTTCGACGACGCGGTCGCCCGCTTCGACCCGGTCGTCGGGCTCGAGGTGCACGTCGAGCTGTCGACCCGCACGAAGATGTTCTGCGGCTGCGAGCACTCCTTCGCCGCGCCCGCGAACAGCCAGGTGTGCCCGGTGTGCCTCGGGCTGCCCGGCGCGCTGCCCGTGCTCAACGCGAAGGCGGTCGAGTCGGCGATCCGCATCGGGCTCGCGCTCAACTGCACCATCGCGCCGTACGGCCGGTTCGCGCGGAAGAACTACTTCTACCCGGACATGCCGAAGAACTTCCAGACCTCGCAGTACGACGAGCCGATCGCCTCCGACGGCTGGCTCGACGTCACCCTCGACGACGGCGAGGTCGTGCGGGTGGGCATCGAGCGCGCCCACATGGAGGAGGACACGGGCAAGTCGACGCACGTCGGCGGGTCGACCGGCCGCATCCACGGCGCCGAGTACTCCCTCGTCGACTACAACCGCGCGGGCATCCCCCTCATCGAGATCGTGACGAGGCCGGTCACCGGCACCGGTGCGCGCGTGGCCGAGGTCGCGCGCGCCTACGTCTCGACGCTGCGCGACCTGCTGCGCGGGCTCGACGTGTCCGAGGTCCGCATGGAGCGCGGCAACCTGCGCTGCGACGCGAACGTGTCGCTGCGGGCCTCCGCCGACGCGCCGCTCGGGACGCGCACCGAGACGAAGAACGTCAACTCGCTGCGCTCGGTGGAGCGCGCGGTCCGCCACGAGGTGCAGCGGCAGGCCGCGCTCCTGGACGCCGGCGGGACCGTCACGCAGGAGACGCGCCACTGGCACGAGGACACCGGCGTCACCACGGCCGGGCGTCCCAAGTCCGACGCCGACGACTACCGCTACTTCCCCGAGCCCGACCTCGTGCCCGTCGAGCCGGACGCCGCGTGGGTCGAGCAGCTGCGCGCGGCCCTGCCCGAGCCGCCCGCGGCCCGCCGCAGGAGGCTGCAGTCCGACTGGGGCCTCACCGACGCCGAGCTGCGCGACGTCGTCAACGCGGGCGCCCTCGACCTCGTCGAGGCGACCGTCGCCGCCGGGGCCTCGCCCGCCGCCGCCCGCAAGTGGTGGATGGGCGAGCTGTCGCGCCGGGCGAAGGCCGACGGCGCCGAGCTCGCCGACCTGCCCGTCACGCCCGAGCAGGTCGCCGAGCTGCAGGGGCTCGTCGACTCCGGCCGGCTCACCGACTCCATGGCGCGACAGGTGCTCGACGGCGTGCTCGCGGGCGAGGGCTCGCCGGAGCACGTCGCCACGGCCCGCGGGCTGGAGGTCGTCTCCGACGACGGCGCGCTCGCCGAGGCCGTCGACCGGGCGCTCGCGGCGCAGCCCGACGTGGTGGAGAAGATCCGCTCCGGCAAGGTCCAGGCCGCCGGCGCGATCATCGGGGCGGTCATGAAGGAGATGCGCGGTCAGGCCGACGCCGCCCGCGTGCGCGAGCTCGTCCTGGAGCGCGCCGCGGGCTGAGGCGGGCTACATCTCCTCGTGCGTCCGGGGGTCGCCGCCGAACAGGCGGCCGTCCGGCTGCGCGAGGACCGTCAGGGCGGCCATCTCGTCGGTGTCGAGCGCGAAGCCGAACACGTCGAGGTTGCTCCGCTGCCGCTCCGGCGTGGCCGACTTGGGCAGCGGCACGCTGCCCAGCTGCACGTGCCAGCGCAGGACGACCTGCGCGGCCGTGACGCCGTGGCGCTCGGCGAGGCGGCTCACCGTGTCGCTGCCGAGCAGCGCGTCGCGCCCGCCGAGCGGGCTCCACGACTCCGTCTGCACACCCATGCGGGCGTGGACGGCCCGCATGTCGACCTGCGGGAACGTCGGGTGCAGCTCCACCTGGTTCACCACCGGCGTCACGCCGGTGTCGGCGACGACCTCCTCCAGGTGCTGCTCGGTGAAGTTCGAGACGCCGGGGGAGCGGACGAGGCCCTCGTCGCGCGCGGTGACCAGCGCCCGCCACGCCTCGCGGTAGCGGCCGACGGACGGGTTGGGCCAGTGGATGAGGTGCAGATCGAGGCGTTCCAGCCCGAGCCGCTCCAGCGAGCCGCGGATGCTCGCGAGCGCCTCGTCGTAGCCGTGGTGCCGGCCGGGCAGCTTGCTCGTGACGACGAGCTCGTCGCGGTCGACCCCGCTGCGCCGGATCGCCTCGCCGACCTCGGCCTCGTTCTCGTAGTTCACGGCCGTGTCGATGAGGCGGTACCCGGCCCGGATGGCCGACTCGACGGCGTCGACGCCCTCGGCGCCGCGCAGGGGGTACGTGCCGAAGCCGATGGCCGGCAGCTCGGTGCCGTCGTTCAGGGTGTGGGTCGGGACGGTCGTCTCAGGCATCCGGCGACGCTAGCCAGCACGCCGCCGGCCCGCGCGGTCACGCGAGGCGTCGCAGGTCACGACAGCGGGACGCGCACGATCCGGTCGTCGCCGTCCCGCGGGTCGCCGCGGAAGGTGTTGCTCGTGAGCAGCCACAGCGCGCCGTCGGGGCCGACCTCCACGTGCCGGACGCGGCCGTAGCCGTCGAGGACGGTCTCGGGCTCCCCGCTCACCGCCCCGTCCTCGACCGGTACGCGCCAGACCCGCTCGCCCTGCAGCGCGGCGAGGTAGACGGCGTCGGCGGTCACGGCGATCCCGCTCGGGCTCGCCTCGTCGGTGTCCCACGTCGCGACGGGGTCGGTGAGGCCGTCGACGTCCCCGACGCCCTCGACCTCGGGCCAGCCGTAGTCGGCGCCCGCCCGCAGCACGTTGAGCTCGTCGGTGGTGTTCTGCCCGAACTCGCTCGCCCACATCGTGCCGTCGGGCGACCAGCCGAGGCCCTGGACGTTGCGGTGCCCGCTCGTCCACACCGGGCTGCCCGCGACCGGGTTGCCCGGGGCCGGCTCGCCGTCGGTCGTCACCCGCAGCACCTTGCCCGCGAGCGAGCCGGTGTCCGGCGACGCGGAGGTGTCCCGGGCGTCCCCCGTGGCCACGTAGAGGAAGCCGTCGGGGCCGAGGTCGATGCGGCCGCCGTTGTGCACCTCGGCCTTCGGGATGCCGGTGACGACGGGCTCCGGCTCGGTGAGCGCGAGCCGCTCCCGGTCGAAGGCGTAGCGCACGACCCGGTTGTCGTCGGGGCCGGTGAGGTAGACGAACACGTGCTCGGCCGTGGCGTCGGTCGTGACGCCGAGCAGGCCGCCCTCGCCGTCCGGGGCGACGCCCGCGACCGTGCCGTCGTCGCCGTCGGCGGTGACCTCGCTCAGCGTCCCGTCCGGGTCGACGTGGACGACCCTCGCCTCGTCGCGCAGCGTCACCAGCGCCGAGCCGTCCGGCAGGAACGCGAGGTCCCACGGCACGTCGAGGCCCGTGACGACGTCCTCGGCCGCGGCGGGGTCGGGCGTGCCCGCCGCCGCGACGTCGGAGAACGTGCTCGACGGCTCGGGTGCCGCCTCGGGGGACGCGGTCGCCGTGGCCGACGGCTCCGGGGAAGCCGGCGCCACGTCGGTGGCCGGGCCGGACGGCACGACGGACGACGGTGCGGGGGAGGCCGACGCCGGCGGTCCGGCGGTCCCCGGTGCCGCCACCTCGCCCTCGGCGCAGCCCGTGAGCGCGAGGGCCAGCCCGGCGGCGAGCGCCCCGCCGACCGTCCGCCCGCTCGTTCCTGCCCGGTTCCGTCCCACCCGCCCATGGTGCGCAGCAGGGTCGGGCGGACGCACGACGGGCCCCGACCGCAGCGGTCGGGGCCCGTCGTGGTGGGGCAGGGGGGAAGGGGAGGTCAGTCCCGCGGCAGGAACGTCCGCTCGGGGATGTCCTCGTAGCGCTCGGGGTCGATGTCGTCGAGCGTGCCGTCGGTGATCGCGTCGAGGATGCCGGTCAGGCCGACCTCGACCTGCTTGACGAGCATGCCGAGCTCCTTCTGGCCCGTCGACTGGGTCTGGCCCGTGGTCTCGAACAGGACCGTCGCGCTGCCGCGGAGGGCGAACGAGCCGAGCGCGGTGCCGGGCAGGTTCGTGTCCTGCGGGTAGAGCGTCACCGGGGCGAAGCCGGACTGCCCGCGCTCCTGCAGGGCGTCGTAGACCGCGACGTTGACCTGGCGGCTCGCGTCGTAGTCGAACTCGGGCCAGTCGCCGAACTCGGTCGGGTCGGCGATGAAGCGGCCGGAGATCGACAGCGTCGACTGCACGTCCATGTCCTCGCCGGAGTAGCACGGGCCCTGGTTGTGGAGGTCGACGAAGACGTCGACGGTCCCGAACTCGTCCTCGAGGCCCGCGTACACGTCGCGGACCGTGCGCGCCTCCGGCGTGAGGTACCAGCCGGTGCCGGCGCTCGTGCCGGGCAGGTCGGCCGGCGACGGCACGTAGTCGAGGTCGGGGTTGAAGTCCCGGTTGAGGTCGAAGCCGCCGGCCCGGTTGCTGTAGTTCCACGCGACCGGTGCGCCCGCGAGCTGCGGGTAGGTCTCGACGACCTCGTCCCACGTGATGTCGCTCTGGCGCTGGTCGAGGGCGGCGCCGTCGCCGTTGAGCTGCGGGATCGCGACGACCGTCACGGCCTCCCGGATCTCGGCCGAGCGCTGCGAGCCGTTGCCGAGCGTGGCGAGGAGGTTGAGCAGCGCGACGGTGCCGTGCGGCTCGTTGCCGTGGATCTGGCTCTCGACGAGCACGACGGTGTCGCCGGTGCCGACGCGGGCGGTCCAGATCTCCCGGCCCTGGTTGGTGTAGCCGGCGACGTCGACGTCGACCACGCCCTTGCTCGTCCGCTCGATCCGGTCGAGGCGGTCGCCGACCTCCTCGTGGCTGAGGAAGCCCGCGACGGAGGTGTCGCCGGTCTGGGTGCCGCACGCCGCGTTGTTCGGTGGTGCCGCCGCGCTCGTCGTCGCGGTCACGGCGAGCGTCGCCAGCGTGAGGGCGGCCACGGCCGGGACGGCCACCGCGGCCTTCGCGGCGCGGGCCGCGCGTGGGGTCGGTGCGGACATGCGTTCTCCTCCTGTCGGCTTCCGCCCACCGTCGGACGAAAGGGGGTGGACACACCGAAGCACGCGGGTCGGAACAGGATCAACGCCTAGAAACCGGACGGTCAGTTGTGATACGGCAGGACTGTGCCGCGGGCCCGGGACGGTCCGTACGTCCGGATTCCGGGCGTCGGCGTCGCGTCCGGCGGCGCCCGGTGGTCGTACCGTCCGGATTCCGGGCGTCCTGTCGCCTACGGCGGCGTCGGGTGGTCGTACGGTCCGGATTCCGGGCGTCGCGTCGACTCCGTCAGGCGCCCGGTGGTCGTACGGTCCGGATTCCGGGCGTCGCGTCGCGTCCGGCGGCGCCTGGTGGTCGTACCGTCCGGATTCCGGGCGTCGCGTCGCGTCCGGCGGCGCTCGGCGGTCGTCCCGTCCGGATTCCGGGCGTCGCGTCGCGTCCGGCGGCGTCGGGTGGTCGTGGCGTCCGGATTCCGGGGCCAGGCGTCGGTGCCCGCCGCGCTGCCTGCCTGACACCGGGCGCCGGCGACCGGTCGGCGGGGGCGAGGTGCGCCTCACCGAGACGCGCACGACGGCCTCGACGCGCCCGACCTACGCTGGGCGGCATGTCGGAGCAGCCGGTCGACCGCCGTCCCCGTTCCCGCGACGTCACCGACGGGCTGGAGCGCACCGCCGCGCGCGGCATGCTCCGCGCGGTCGGCATGACCGACGACGACTTCGACAAGCCGCAGATCGGCGTCGCGAGCAGCTGGAACGAGATCACGCCGTGCAACCTCAGCCTGCAGCGGCTCGCGCGCAGCGCCAAGGACGGCGTGCACGCGGCCGGCGGCTTCCCGATGGAGTTCGGCACCATCAGCGTCTCCGACGGCATCTCGATGGGCCACGAGGGCATGCACTACAGCCTCGTGAGCCGCGAGGTGATCGCCGACAGCGTCGAGGTCGTCATGCAGGCCGAGCGGCTCGACGGTGCCGTGCTGCTCGCCGGCTGCGACAAGTCGCTGCCCGGCATGATGATGGCGGCCGCCCGGCTCGACCTGGCGGCAGCGTTCGTCTACGCCGGCAGCATCCTGCCCGGCACGGCGAAGCTGTCCGACGGCACCGAGCGCGAGGTCACCATCATCGACGCCTTCGAGGCCGTCGGTGCGTGCGCCCGCGGGCTCATGAGCCGCGAGGACGTCGACGCGATCGAGCGGGCGATCTGCCCCGGCGAGGGCGCGTGCGGCGGCATGTACACCGCCAACACCATGGCCAGCGTCGGTGAGGCGCTGGGCCTCAGCCTGCTCGGCAGCGCCGCGCCGCCCGCGGTCGACCGCCGCCGCGACGGCTTCGCCCGCCGCTCCGGCGAGGCGGTCGTCGGCATGCTCGAGCGCGGCCACACCGCCCGCGACATCCTCACGCGCGAGGCGTTCGAGAACGCCATCGCCGTCGTCATGGCCTTCGGCGGCAGCACGAACGCCGTCCTGCACCTGCTCGCCATCGCCAACGAGGCCCACGTCGAGCTGAGCCTCGACGACTTCAGCCGGATCGGGGCCAAGGTGCCGCACATCGGCGACCTCAAGCCCTTCGGCGCGCACGTCATGACCGACGTCGACCGCATCGGCGGCGTCCCCGTCGTGCTGCAGGCGCTGCTGGACGCGGGCCTGCTCAACGGCGACTGCCTGACCGTCAGCGGGCGGACCATGCGCGAGGACCTGCTCGCGCTCAAGGCGCCGAGCCCGGACGGGCGGGTCATCCGGGCGCTCACCGAGCCGATCCACGCGACCGGCGGCATCACGATCCTCCACGGCAGCCTCGCCCCCGAGGGCGCCGTGGTGAAGAGCGCCGGCTTCGACTCCGACGTCTTCGAGGGCACCGCCCGCGTCTTCGACGGCGAGCGTGCCGCGATGGACGCGCTGGAGGACGGCACCATCACCGCCGGCGACGTCGTCGTCATCCGCTACGAGGGTCCCAAGGGCGGCCCCGGCATGCGGGAGATGCTCGCGATCACCGGCGCCATCAAGGGCGCCGGGCTCGGCAAGGACGTGCTGCTCCTCACCGACGGCCGGTTCTCGGGCGGCACGACGGGGCTCTGCGTTGGGCACGTGGCCCCCGAGGCGGTCGACGGCGGCCCGGTCGCGTTCGTCGAGGACGGCGACCGGATCCGCCTCGACGTCGCCGGCGCGACGCTCGACCTGCTGGTCGACGACGCGACGATGCAGCAGCGGCGGGCCACGACCACCCCGCGCGAGCCCGCCCCGCCCCGCGGCGTCCTGTCCAAGTACGTCCGGACGGTCCGGTCGGCGAGCCTGGGCGCCGTCACGACCTGAGGGCCGACCGGGCGGACCCGCCCGGGTCGGGCGCGGGGACCGCGCGCGAGCCGCGGCCCATCCGTCATCATCGACCCGACACCCACATCGGACGGACGGGGTCGACGGTGCGAGGACCGGACGGCACGCCACGCGCGCTGGCGCTCGGGCGCGCCCTCGTGTGGGCCGTGCTCGCCCCGCTGACCGGCGTCGCCGTCGCCGGGATCGGGCTCGTCTCGGGCGCACCCGCCTTCGTCGCGCCGCGGCACGTCCCGCTCCTCGCCGGTCTCGTCGCGCTCGCCGCGGGCATGTCGTGGCGCGCCGCCGGGTCCCGCGGTCGCGAGCGGCTCGCCTTCGCCGCCGCCGCGCTCGTCGCGCCGCTCGGGGCGGTCGTCACCCTGTCGGGCAACCACGGCACCGAGGGCGTCGCCCTCGCGGCCCGGGCGGGGGTGGGCGCGGTCCTGCTGCTCGCGGTCGTGCTGTCGCCGGGCGTGCGCCGCAGCGTCGACCGCGCGCTCATGCTCGTCCTCGAGGGATGGGTCATCTCCGTGGCGCCGCTGCTGGCGGTGCTGCTGCTGATCGCCGCGAGCCGGCCCGGCGACCGGCTCGAGCCGGTCCCGCAGCCGGTCGTCGGGCTGTGGGTCGTCGTCGACGTCGTCGTGCTGTCGCTGCTCGTGGGGCTGCTGCGCCGTCAGCCGCCGGGGGAGCGCTCGGCCGTCGCGCCGCTCGTCGCCTCCATCGCGGCCGCCACCGCCGCGGACACGGTCACGTGGCGCTTCGGCTCCGGCGGGCCCGCCGACGTCTGGGCGGACGCGCTGTGGACCACCGCCGTCGTCGCGGCGGCGGGGGCCGCGCTCGGGCGCGGACCGCTGTTCTGGCACCCCGGTCCGCTGCGACGGCGCGCGAGCGACGTGCAGCCGAGCGAGGAACCGCCGCTGGCCCGGCACGAGGCCCGCACGTGGCTGCCCGTCGTCGTGACGGGCTCCGTCGTGTGCGTCGTCGGGACGCGGGCCGTGACGGGTCCTCCGACCGAGCCCGCCGTCATCGGCTTCACCGCGTCGCTCATCGCCGCGGTCCTCATCCAGACCGCGCTGCTGCTGCGCGAGCAGTCCCGCCTCGCGCGGCGGCTGCACGAGACGTCCGTCCGGTTCCGCACCATCGTCGACGGCTCCAGCGACGTCGTGGCGGTGTGCGACGCCCGGGGGGTCGTCGTGTTCTCCAGCCCCGCCGCCCGGGCCGTGCTCGCGCTGGAGCCCGGGGAGCTGGAGGGACGCGAGCTCACCGGGCTCGTCCACCCCGCCGAGCGCCACGACCTCACCGAGGCGCTGTCGCTGGGCCGGCAGGAGTCCGTCGTCGTCGACCGGGTCCGGCTCACGCGCGCCGGCGGCGGGTGGCGGCACGTCGAGGTGCGCGTGCACCCGCACGACACCCCGGCGGTGCCCGGCGGTCTCACCGTCGTCATGCGCGACGTGTCGGAGCGGGTGCGCCTGCAGCGCGAGCTCGAGCGGCGCGCCCGCTACGACGCCCTCACCGGCCTGCCCAACCGGTGGTGGTTCGGTCGTGCTCTCGCCCACCGGGTCGCCGAGGGCCTGCCGACGTCGGTCGTGTTCATCGACCTCGACGAGTTCAAGGCGGTCAACGACACCGAGGGCCACGCGGTCGGCGACCGCCTGCTCGTGGCCGCGGCCCGCCGGCTGCGCTTCGCCGTCGCCGAGGACGACGTGGTCGGGCGGCTGTCCGGTGACGAGTTCGCGGTGATGGTGTGCGACGACGACGTCGAGCGCGTCCGGGCGGTGGCCGAGAAGGTGCTGGAGGAGATGGTGACGCCGTACGCCGTCGGCACGCGGCGGCTGCGCGTCACCGCGAGCCTCGGCCTCGCGGTCGCGAACGGCGCCGCCGGTGCGGACGAGGTGCTGCGCGACGCCGACCTCGCCATGTACGAGGCCAAGCGCGACGGCGGGCGCAAGGTCGTGGTGTCCCACCCGCGGATGCTCGCCAGCGCCGTCGAGCGCTCCGAGCTCGAGCGACGCGTCCGGGAGGCCGCGGAGGGACAGGACTTCGAGCTGCTCCACCAGCCCGTCGTCGACCTCGTCGACGGTCGGGTCGTCGGTACCGAGGCGCTGCTGCGCTGGCCCGGTTCCGGGGTCGGTCCCGCCGTCTTCGTGCCGTCGCTGGAGCGCAGCGGCCTCATCGTCGAGGTCGGCGCCCACGCGCTCGACCTCGCCCTCCGTCAGGCGGCGCGGTGGGCCGCAGCCGGCCGCCGGCTCACGGTGGCCGTCAACCTGTCACCGCTGCAGCTCGCCGACCCCCTGCTCACCGACCGGGTGCGCGGGGCGCTCGCGGCGCACGGCGTCCCGCCGGACCGGCTCACGCTGGAGGTCACCGAGACGACGCTGCTGCGCGACCTCGACGCGGCCGCGGAGGTGCTCGAGGCGCTGCGGGCGACCGGCGTGCGCGTCGCGCTCGACGACTTCGGCACCGGCTACTCCTCGCTCGCGCACCTGCACCGGCTGCCGCTGGACGTGCTCAAGGTCGACCGGGCCTTCGTGCGGGCGGCGGCGGTCTCGGACCGCGACCAGGCCGTCCTCCGTTCGATCGTCCAGCTCGGCCAGGAGCTCGGCCTCACCGTCGTGGCCGAGGGCGTGCAGGACGTCGAGCAGGTGCACCTGCTGCGGGCGCTGCGCTGCCCGCTGGGCCAGGGGTTCCTGCTCGCCCAGCCGACCCGGCCGGAGGACGTCCCCGAGCGGGTCGTCGTGCCGCCCCGGGAGCCCGAGCGCGAGCAGGCCCACCGGGCGCGCCTGGCCGACGACGACGGCTCCGCCGGCCCGGCGCGTCTCCGACCGGCCGACATCCGGGACGCCGTCCCGCATCCTGAGACGCAGGGGGTCGGCACCTGACACCTCCCCGAGGGGGGCGTACCGTCACGTGCGTGGCACAGGGCACCACCTCCCGCGTGGAGGTACTCGTACTCGGCAGGCGCGTCGCCTGACCGAGCCCCGAGCCACGGTCCCAGCGACGCGCGACCCCTCACCCCGGCCCGGGGCGGAGGGGTCGTCCCGTGTCCGGGACCGGCCGGCGCGGGGATGCCCGACCACGGGGGCCGACGACGCCCCCGACCGCACGAGGAGGAGCAGCATGACGGAGACGCGCACCGACGGCGCCAGCCCCGTCGCGCCGGCGCAGGCGCGGGCCGAGCAGGCCCGGGCGGCCCAGCAGCGCCGGCACGACGGGCGGACCATGACGGGGGCCGAGTCCCTCGTCCGCTCCCTGGAGGCCGCGGGCGTCGACGTCGTCTTCGGCATCCCCGGCGGCGCGATCCTGCCCGCCTACGACCCGCTCATGGACTCCGCGGAGGTCCGGCACGTCCTCGTGCGGCACGAGCAGGGCGCGGGGCACGCGGCCGAGGGCTACGCCGCGGCGACCGGCCGGGTCGGCGTCTGCATGGCGACGTCCGGCCCGGGCGCGACGAACCTCGTGACGGCGATCGCCGACGCCCACATGGACTCCGTGCCCATGGTCGCGATCACGGGCCAGGTGTCGTCCTCGGCCATCGGCACCGACGCCTTCCAGGAGGCGGACATCACGGGCATGACGATGCCCGTCACGAAGCACAACTACCTCGTGACCGACCCGGCCGAGATCCCGCGCGCGGTCGCCGAGGCCTTCCACATCGCCTCGACCGGCCGCCCCGGCCCGGTCCTCGTCGACGTGTCGAAGGACGCCCTGCAGGCCACGACGACGTTCCACTGGCCCGAGCGCATCGAGCTGCCCGGCTACCGGCCGGTCACCCGCCCGCACAGCAAGCGGGTCCGCGAGGCGGCGCAGCTGCTCGCCTCGGCCCGCCGGCCCGTGCTCTACGTCGGCGGCGGCGTCGTGCGCGCCGGCGCCGCCGCACCGCTGCGCGAGCTCGCCGACCTCACCGGCGCCCCGGCCGTCACGACGCTCATGGCCCGCGGCGCGCTGCCGGACTCCCACCCGGCGAACCTCGGCATGCCCGGCATGCACGGCACGGTCGCCGCGGTGGCCGCGCTGCAGAAGGCCGACCTCGTCGTCGCCCTCGGCGCGCGCTTCGACGACCGCGTGACGGGTCGCCTCGACTCCTTCGCGCCCGGCGCGACGGTCGTCCACGCCGACATCGACCCGGCGGAGATCGGCAAGAACCGGCACGCGGACGTGCCGATCGTCGGTGACGTCAAGGAGGTCCTCACCGACCTGGTGACGGCGGTCCGCGCCGAGCACGACGCCGGTCACCGCGCCGACCTCGGCGGCTGGTGGCAGCAGCTGGACTCCCTGCGCGAGCGCTACCCGCTCGGCTACGCCGAGCCCGACGACGGCTCCCTGTCGCCGCAGTACGTCATCGAGCGCCTCGGCGCGCTGTCCGGACCGGACGCCGTCTACGCCTCCGGCGTCGGACAGCACCAGATGTGGGCGGCGCAGTTCGTGCGCTACGAGAAGCCCGGCACGTGGCTGAACTCCGGCGGGCTCGGCACCATGGGCTACTCGGTCCCGGCGGCGATGGGGGCGAAGGCCGGCCTGCCCGACACCACCGTGTGGGCGATCGACGGCGACGGCTGCTTCCAGATGACGAACCAGGAGCTCGCCACCTGCGCCATCAACGACATCCCCATCAAGGTGGCCGTCATCAACAACTCCAGCCTCGGCATGGTCCGGCAGTGGCAGACGCTGTTCTACGAGTCGCGGTACTCCAACACCGACCTGGGCAGCGGTCGGGCGGGCCTGGGCGCCGAGCCGGTCCGCATCCCCGACTTCGTCCGGCTCGCCGAGGCCTACGGCTGCGTCGGCCTGCGGTGCGAGACCGCGGCCGACGTCGACGCGACGATCGAGAAGGCGCTCGCGGTCGACGACCGGCCCGTCGTCGTCGACTTCGTCGTGCACCGCGACGCCATGGTGTGGCCGATGGTGCCCGCCGGCGTGAGCAACGACGCCATCCAGGTCGCCCGGGGCATCGCCCCCGAGTGGGACCGCGAGGACTGAGGAGCCCGACCGTGCCCACCCCCTCGCCCCGCGCGTCCCGCCACACCCTGTCGGTGCTCGTGGAGAACAAGCCGGGTGTCCTCGCCCGCGTCTCCGCGCTGTTCGCCCGCCGGGCCTTCAACATCACGAGCCTCGCGGTCGGCCCGACCGAGAACCCCGCCGTCTCGCGCATCACGGTCGTCGTCGACGTCGAGAGCCAGCCGCTGGAGCAGGTGACGAAGCAGCTGAACAAGCTCGTCAACGTGCTCAAGATCGTCGAGCTCGAGCCCGACGCGTCGGTGCAGCGCGAGCTGCTGCTCGTCAAGGTCCGGGCCGACGCCTCGACCCGCGGCGACGTGGCCCAGGTCGCCGCGCTGTTCCGTGCCGCGGTCGTCGACGTCTCGACCGACGCCGTCACGATCGAGGCGACAGGTCGCCCCGAGAAGATCGCCGCGCTGCTGGAGGTGCTCGCCCCCTTCGGCATCCGCGAGCTCGTGCAGTCCGGCGCCGTCGCGCTCGGCCGCGGCGGCCGCGCGATCGGTGACCGGGCGCTGCGGCCCGCCTGAGCGGCCGACCCCGCCCACCCGACCGGAACCACCCCGACAGGCCCGACCAGCAGAGGAGACCCACCCCCCATGGCCCACATCTACACCGACGCGGACGCCGACCTCGCCGTCATCCAGGACCGCGTCGTCGCCGTCATCGGCTACGGCTCGCAGGGCCACGCCCACGCGCTGAGCCTGCGGGACTCCGGCGTCGACGTCCGCGTCGGGCTGGCGGAGGGCTCGCGCAGCCGCGAGCGCGCCGAGGCGGAGGGGCTGCGCGTCGTGACGCCGGCCGAGGCCGCCGCCGAGGCCGACGTCATCATGGTGCTCGTGCCGGACCAGGTGGCCCGGAAGGTCTACGCCGAGGCGATCGAGCCCAACCTCGCGCCCGGCAAGGCGCTGTTCTTCGCGCACGGGCTCAACGTGCGCTTCGGCTACATCACCCCGCCCGAGGGCGTCGACGTCTGCATGGTCGCCCCCAAGGGCCCCGGCCACCTCGTGCGCCGCGAGTACACGCAGGGCCGCGGTGTCCCCGTCCTCGTCGCGGTCGAGACCGACGCGAGCGGCGAGGCGTGGGACCTCGCGCTGTCGTACGCGCGCGCCATCGGCGGCCTGCGCGCGGGCGGCATCCGCACGACGTTCGCCGAGGAGACCGAGACCGACCTGTTCGGCGAGCAGGCCGTGCTGTGCGGCGGCGCGAGCCGGCTCATCCAGGCGGGCTTCGAGACCCTCGTCGAGGCCGGCTACCAGCCGGAGGTCGCGTACTTCGAGTGCCTCCACGAGCTCAAGCTCATCGTCGACCTCATGTACGAGGGCGGGATCGCCAAGCAGCGCTGGAGCGTCTCCGACACCGCCGAGTACGGCGACTACGTGTCGGGGCCGCGGGTCATCGACGACTCCGTCAAGGCGCGCATGAAGGACGTCCTCGGCGACATCACCGACGGCTCGTTCGCGAAGCGGTTCTTCGAGGACCAGGACGCGGGCGCGCCGGAGTTCCGCCGCTTCCGCGAGGAGCAGGAGAAGCACCCGATCGAGGCCACCGGCCGCGAGCTCCGCAAGATGATGGCGTGGGTCTCGGACTCCGACGACGACTACACCGAGGGCACCGCCGCCCGCTGAGCGCGGGCCCCCGCACCGCCCCGCACCGCGCGGACGCACGGGCGGACCGGGTCGGCCGCTACCCCTCCTGCTGCGGCAGGTCGGCGTAGAGGTCGACCCGGTTGCCGTCCGGGTCCAGCACTGTCGCGTAGCGCATGCCCCACGACGCGTCGAAGGGCGCGACGTGCGAGCCGCGCCCCAGCGGCACGAGCGCCTCGTGCAGGGCGTCGACGTCCGCGGGCGAGGCGCACCGTGCGGCCAGCGTGAGCCGGCCCGCGCCCGGTCCGCTCCACGTGTCGGTCGAGAACGAGCGCATGACGGCCTCGGTGTCGGCCATGAGCGTCGTCCCGCCGGCGTCCCACGCGAGGTGCCCCGACTCGTCGGGGTCCGGGACGTCGCCGCCGAGCGCGCGGTAGAAGGCCGCGGTCGCCGCGAGGTCGCCGCTCACGATGCCGACGGAGTCGACGCGGGCGCGCGGTGGGGCGGCGCCGGTCGTGCCGGGGCTGCTGGTGTCCATGGGGGCAGGCTGCCGCCGGGCACCGACGTCCCGGTGGGCGCCGGTTCCTCCTACGCCGCACCATGGCGGCGTGAGCAGCCGCGACGCCCCCCAGCCGCCCGAGAAGGTGTGCCGGGTCTGCGGGCGGCGCTTCGCCTGGCGGGCGAAGTGGGCCGAGGACTGGGACCAGGTGCGCCACTGCTCCTCGGGCTGCCGGCGCCGCGGACTGCGGCCGGTCGACGAGCGGCTCGAGGACGCGCTGCTCGACCTGCTGGCCCGCCGGGCCCGGGATGCCACCGTGTGCCCGAGCGAGGCCGCGCGGCTCGTGGCCGGACCGCGCGGGGAGGTCGACGAGGCGGCGTGGCGGGCCCTCATGGAGCCCGCCCGGATGGCCGCCCGGCGGCTCGTGGCGCGCGGCGAGGTCGAGGTCACCCAGCGCGGCCGGGTCGTCGACCCGAGCACGGCGAAGGGCCCGGTGCGCGTCCGCCGTCCCCGCTGAGACGGCGCGCACCGGGCCCGGGCCGTCCGCGCCGGGGGGTCCCGTCACACGGCCGGGGCGAGGGCCGCGGCGGGCGCCACCGCCGAGGCCCGGTGCGCGGGCCACAGCGAGGCGAGCACCGCGACGGCCCCCACCCCGGCCGGCACCGCGACGAGCCACAACCACGGCACGGCCACGACGACCTCCTCCGCGCCCGCCACGAGGGCGTACGTGCCGGCCACGCCGTAGCCGACCCCGAGCACCGTCCCCACCACCGCGCCGACCGCGCCGAGGACGAGGGCCTCGAGCGCGACCACGCGCCGCAGCCGCGCCCGGCTCAGCCCCAGCGCGCGGAGCAGGGCGTGCTCCTGCCGCCGCTCCACCAGCGACAGCGAGACGGTGTTCGACACCCCGACGAGCGCGATGAGCACCGTGACGGCGAGCAGCCCGACGACGACCGCGAGCAGGGTGTCGAACGTCCGCTGCACCGAGCCGACGAGGAGGACGGGCGCGTCGACGCCGGCCGCCGGGTCCGCGGCGAGCGCCGCCGCCGTCACCGCGTCGGTCGCGGCCACGACCTGCCCGCGGGACAGCCCCTCCTCCAGCGCGAGCGCGAGGGTCGGCACCGGGCCACCGGCCCCGAGGGCGTCCGTGGGCAGCAGCACCGGCAGCGGCGTGTCGGTGTCGACCACGACGACCGCGGTCGCGGTGGCGCCGCCGCCGGCCGCGCCCTCGACGCCGGTCACCTCGCCCGTGCCCACCCGCACCGTGTCGCCCGTCGCGACGCCGAGCTCTTCGGCGACGGGCGCGGACAGCACGACCGCCCCCGGGCCGGGGGCGGTGTCCGACGCGGGCACGACGGCCTCGAGCGCCCCCGCCCACGCGGTCGTGCCGTAGCTCGTGACGGCGTCGTCCGCGGCGGCGCCGGTCCGCTCGACGACGACCTCCACCTGCGCCGCGGCCACGGCGCCGGACACCCCGGCCACCTCCCGCACGTCCCGGACGAGAGCGTCGCGCGCCGCCGGCGACAGGTCCGCGACCGTCACGGTGACGTCGACCGGCACGTACCCGCCGACCACGGCCGTCGACGTGGCCCGCAGCGAGGCGGCGCCGACCGCGGCCGTCACCGCCAGGGTCACGCCGATGAGGACGGCCGAGCCGGTCGCCGCGGTGCGGCGCGGGTTCCGCCCGGCCGAGGCCGCCGCGAGGTCACCGGCCGGTCCCAGCGCGCGCAGGGCCGAGGCGAGCACGGCGGCGACCCGGGGCAGCACGGCGGTGGCGAGCACGAGCACGCCGACGAAGGACACGAAGGCCGACGGCATGGCGACGAGCACGCGCTCCGAACCCGTCCCCGTCCCCGCCCCCACGACGACACCGACCGCGCCCGCGAGCACGAGCAGCACGCCGACCGCGCGACGCACGCGCGAGACCCGCAGCGTGTCCGGCACCGCCTCCACCGGCCGGAGGGCGACGAGCGGCGACACGTCCCGCGCGCGCAGCAGCGGGGCCGCCGCCGCCACGAGGGAGGCGACGACGCCCAGCCCGAGGGCGAGGGCGACCGTCAGGGCGTCCGGCACGGGCACCGGGACGCCCGCAGGCAGGTACGGCGTCGCGACGGCGCGCGCCGCGACGGCGCCCGCCCAGCCGACAACGAGCCCCGCGGTGCCGCCGACCACCCCGGTGAGCGCGGCCTCGAGGAGCCCGGAGCGCCACAGGTCGCGCCGGGTCGCCCCGACGCAGCGCAGCAGCGCCTGCTCCCGCACCCGCTGCGCGAGCAGCACCGACCACGTGTTGGCGACGACGACGACCGCGACGAGGACCGCGAGCGCCGCGAACGCGCCGACGCCGGTCTGCAGCACGAGGACGAGGGTCGCGCTGGAGCGCATCCGCTCCGCGCGGACCTCGTCCGCGTCGACGGCCTCGCCGCCGGCCTCCGCCGCCAGCGGTGCGACGGCCTCGAGCAGGGCGGGGGCGGCCGTGTCGGCCGTCCCGGCCACGAGCAGCTCGCCGGTGCCCGCCCCGAGGTCGAGCGCCTGCTCGGGGGACAGGAACAGGCCGGTGACGGGCACGTCGGAGGCGAGGCCGGGGTCGACGACGCCGACGACGTCCAGGGTGACCTCCCCGCCGGCGGTGCCGGGCCCCTCGACGTCCCACCTGGTCAGCCCGACCCGCTGCCCGGGGGTCGCGGTGTCGGTGACCGCGACCTCGCCGGGCGCGGACGGCCAGCGCCCCGCCGTCAGGGTGCCCCAGCGCAGGTCGCCGGCCGGCGGCGTGGCGAGGACGAGCACAGGGCGCGTGCCGGGGACGCCGGGCAGCGCCGCCTCGTGCATCGCGGTGCCCGTGCGGGTGACCGACCCGACCCCCGGCACGGCCGCGACGCGTCCGGGCAGGGCGGCCGCGCCCGGGCGGGTCCAGTCGACCCGGACGGCGACGTCCGCGCCGGCGACCGACGCCGTGTCGGCCTCGCGGACCACCCGCTCCACCTCCGTCCCGACGAGCTGCACGAGCACGGCGAAGCCGACGGCCAGGGTGAGGGCGAGGACGCACGCGACCGCACGTCCCGGCGCCCGCAGCAGCCGGGCCACGGCGACGCCCCTCACGCGGCGCTCCCGCGCGAGAGCCGGGCGAGGGCGTCGAGGACGACGGCGGGCTCGGGGTGCCCGTCCAGCCGGCCCACGAGGCGGCCGTCGGCCATGAGCAGGACCCGGTCCGCCCACGACGCCGCCACCGGGTCGTGCGTCACCATGACGACGGTCTGCCCGTGCTCGCGCACCGCCGCGCGCAGGACGTCGAGCACCTCGTGCCCGGTCGTCGTGTCGAGGTTGCCGGTCGGCTCGTCGGCGAACAGGACGGCGGGACGGGACACGAGGGCGCGCGCGACGGCCACCCGCTGCTGCTGCCCCCCGGACAGCTCGTGCGGGCGGTGGCCGAGGCGGTCGGTGAGGCCGAGCCGCTCGGTGACGGTCCGGTACCACCCGGCGTCGACCGTCCCCCCGGCCAGGCGCAGCGGCAGGCGGATGTTCTCCGCGGCCGTGAGGACCGGCACGAGGTTGAAGCCCTGGAAGACGAACCCGACCCGCGCGCCGCGCAGGCGGCTCAGCCGCTCGTCGTCCAGGCCGGACAGGTCGACGCCGTCGAGCACGACCTCGCCCGCGCTCGGCCGGTCGAGGGCGGCGAGGCAGTGCACGAGGGTGGACTTGCCGGACCCGGACGGGCCCATGACGGCGGTGAAGGTGCCGCGCGGCACGTCGACGTCGACGCCGTCGAGGGCCACGACGGCCGCGTCGCCGGCGCCGTAGGTGCGCCGCAGGCCGCGGGCGCTGACGGCGAGGGCCGCGTCCGGTGCCGCGCGGCCCGCGGCGGAGGGGACGGGGAGGGTCGGTGTCTGCATGCCCGCGACGCTAGGAACAGGCCGCCGGCGGAGTCGTCGGCCCGCGGGACGATCCTGCGGGCCACCGGGGCCCGCCCGGCCCGGCGGCGTCCACCCGTGGGCGGACCCGGCCCCCGCCGGCGGGGCTCAGGACGCGTCGGGGTCGTCCTGGGGGTGGACGAGGCCCGCGCGGTAGGCGAGGACGACCGCCTGCACCCGGTCGCGGCTGCCGGTCTTGTCCAGCACGCGCCCGACGTGCGTCTTCACCGTGGAGTGCCCGACGACGAGCCGCTCGGCGATCTCGGTGTTCGACAGCCCGTGCGCCATGAGCACGAGCACCTCGCGCTCGCGCGCCGTCAGGGCGTCGAGCTCCGGCGCCGACCCGCGGGTCCCGCCGGTGCCCCCCGCCGCGGCCGGGGCGGGACCCTCGCCCGCGCGCAGCAGCGGGGCGACGTGGTCGAGCAGGCGCCGGGTCGCGCTCGCGGCGACCACGGACTCCCCGGAGCGCACGGTGCGCACCGCCGCGAGCAGCTCCTCCGGCTCGGCGTCCTTCAGCAGGAAACCGCTCGCGCCGGCCGCGACGGCCGACAGCACGTAGTCGTCGAGGTCGAACGTCGTGAGGACGAGCACCTTGGTGGCGGGACGGACGGCGAGCAGCTCCCGCGTCGCGGCCACACCGTCGAGGACGGGCATCCGCACGTCCATGAGCACGACGTCGACGGGGGTGCGGGCGAGCGCCGCCACGGCCGCGCGGCCGTCACCCGCCTCCACGAGGACCCGCAGGTCCGGCTGGGAGTCCACGAGCATCCGGAAGCCGGCGCGCACGAGCGGCTGGTCGTCGACGATCGCGACGGTCGTCACGTCGCTCACCGGCGCACCCCCGGTCGGTCCGGGTCCGCCGTGCCGCTCGTCCCGCTCGTGACGTCCGTGCCGCTCGTGCCGCCCGTGCCGCCCGTGCCGGGCGGGAGCGGGAGGCTCGCCCGCACGACCCAGCCGCCGCCCGCGCGCGGCCCCGCGACGAGCTCCCCGCCGAGCGCCCGCACCCGCTCCCGCATGCCGACGACGCCGAGGCCGGTGCCGTCGGCGACGGGCGCCGCGGAGCCGAGGCCGTCGTCGACGACGTGCACCTCGACACCCTCGCCCACCTCGACCCGCACCTCCACGCCCGTGCCGGGTCCGGCGTGCTTGAGGGCGTTCGTCAGCGACTCCTGCACCACCCGGTACACCGTGAGACCGGTCGCGGCGGGCACCGCGGCGGTGTCCCCGAGCAGCGTGAGGCGCACGTCGGCCCCGGAGGCGCGCACCCGGTCGACGAGGACCGGCACGTCGCCCGCGCCGGGCAGCGGGTCGGTCCGGGCGCCGTCGGTGTCGCGGAGCGCCCCGAGCGCCGCGCGCAGGTCCGCCAGCGCCGCCCGACCGGTGACCGACACGGTGCGCAGCGCCTCCACCGCCGCGGTGGGGTCGGTGCGGGCGGCGTAGCGGCCCCCGTCGGCCTGGGCGACGACGACGGTGAGCGAGTGCGCGATGACGTCGTGCAGGTCGCGCGCGATGCGCCGGCGCTCGTCGGCCGCGGCGACGGCGGCCGCGGAGTCCCGCTCCACCTCCAGCCGGCGCGCCCGCTCCACGGCGGCCTCGTCGCGGACCCGGACGATGCGGCGCAGGTAGCCCGCGAGCGCGGCCCCCAGCACGGCCGTGGCGGCCGTGAGGCCGAGCCCGCTCTGCACGAGCACCCCGAGGAGGGCGCAGCCGAGCAGGGCCACGGCGAGGTACACCTGCCACGTGCGGTCGCGGCGGGCGTGGGCGGTGACGGTGAAGACCGCCGACAGGGTCGCGAAGACGTTCGCCGGCAGGACGCCCGTCTCGTCGACGAGACCGCTCAGCAGCTGCCCGACCTGCAGCACGGCGAGCCCGCCCGCGACGACGCCGGGCGCGACGCGCCGCCACGCCAGCGGCACGAGCAGGACGACGCTCAGCACCGTCTGCGCGAGGAGCGCGGGGCCGTAGCCGCCGCTGACCCCGAGCGCGACCAGCCACAACAGCGACGGCACGAGCAGCACGACGACCCACAGCGAGTCGACGAGCACCACGTGCTCGCGCCACCAGCGACCGAGCCGGCCCGGCCGGCCCACCGGCGTCCCGCCGGGGTCCTCGGGCACGGGCACGGGCCACAGCGTAGGCCGAGGGACCGCTGCCTCCGCGCGGCCGCTCCTCGCGCGCGGTCGGCGCGGGCGCCGCATGATGACCCCGTGGTGGGCACGGTCGGGCGCGACGCACGTGGGACGAGGCTCCCGACCCCGCCGCGGGCCGCGGCCGAGGACCCCGGCGCCGCCGCGGCGTGGGTGGCGGCCCACCTCGGCGACCTCACCCTGGAGGGTCCCGACGGCGTCCGCGCGAGCACCGCGTTCCGGGGTGGCCAGCCCGCGGCCGACGCCGCCCTCGCCGGTCTGGACGTCACCGGTTATGCGGCGCGGCGCAACGAGGTGTGGCCGCCCGAGCGGCGCGGCGCGAGCCGGATGAGCCCGTACGTCCGCCACGGCCTGCTCGACCTCCGCTCGTTGTGGGACCGGGTCGCCGACGCCCCGGCCCGGGACCGGCAGAGGTACCGCGACGAGCTGCTGTGGCAGGAGTACGCCCGCCACCTGCACGCGCGCACGGGCCGCGCGCTCGCCCGCCCGCTGCGTCACGAGCCGGCCACGGGCACCGGCTGGTCCGGCGAGGCGTGGCCGGAGCGCATGGCGTGCATGGCCACGACGACCGGCGAGCTGCACCGCGACGGCTGGCTGGTGAACCAGACGCGGATGTGGCTGGCCTCGCAGTGGACCGTGCGCGCCGGTCGCGACTGGCGCGACGGCGAGGACGAGTTCTTCCGGCACCTGCTCGACGGCTCCCGCGCCGCGAACCGGCTCGGCTGGCAGTGGACGGTCGGGACGGGCACGGGACGGCCGTACGGCTTCAGCCGCTGGCAGGTGGAGAAGCGCGCGCCGCAGCTCTGCGCGTCGTGCCCGCTGCGCCGGGCGTGCCCCGTCGAGCAGTGGCCGGACGCGCCGACCCCGCCGCGGACCGTCGAGCCGCCGGGCCTCGCGCGCGGCGACGAGGGGGCCGCCCTGCACGGGCCGGCCGCCGTCGAGCACCGCGGCCCGCCCCGCGCGGTGTGGCTGACGTTCGAGTCGCTCGGTGAGAGCGACCCCGCCCTCGACGCGCACCCCGACCTGCCCGTCGTCGTCGTGTTCGACGCCCCGCTCCTCGCGCGGCTGCGGCTGTCCGGCAAGCGGCTGGTCTTCCTCACCGAGACCGTCGCGCACCTCGCCACGGGGCACGACGTCACCGTGCACCGGGGCCGCCCGGGCGAGGTGCTGCGGGGGGCCGCGGTCGCCGTCACGCACGCACCCGTGCCCGGCTTCGCCCGCCGCGCGGCGGCCGTCGAGCCCGCGGAGACCCACCCGTGGCCGTGGCTCGTGCGCCCCGGCAGCGGGACGGTCCGCTCGTTCACGTCCTGGCGGAAGCGGGCGCGCGTCTAGGTCGGCGTCCCAGGTCCCGGTCGCGCCGCGGTCCGTGCGGGGCCGCTGTCTACCCTCGCCCCATGTCCAGCGCGAGCCAGCCGCAGCCGACCCGGACGCTCGACCTCGCCGTGATCGCCGGCGACGGCATCGGCCCCGAGGTCGTCGGCGCGGGGCTGGACGTGCTGCGCGCCGCGGTCGCGGCCGACGGCGTCGACGTCCGCACGACCGACTACGACCTCGGCGCCGCCCGCTGGCACCGCACGGGCGAGACCCTCACCGACGCCGACCTCGAGGCCGTCCGGCAGCACGAGGCGATCCTCCTCGGCGCGGTCGGGGACCCCGGCGTGCCCAGCGGGGTGCTGGAGCGCGGCCTGCTGCTGCGGCTGCGCTTCGCGCTCGACCACTACGTCAACCTGCGCCCGTCGGTGCTGCTGCCGGGCGCGACGAGCCCGCTGTCGGCCGCTGTGCTCGACCGCGGCCCCGTCGACTTCGTCGTCGTGCGCGAGGGTACCGAGGGGCCCTACGTCGGCAACGGCGGCGCGCTGCGCGTCGGGACCCCCGCGGAGATCGCGACCGAGGTCAGCGTCAACACGGCGTTCGGTGTCGAGCGTGTCGTGCGCGACGCGTTCGCGCGGGCGGCCGCCCGGCCGCGGAAGAAGCTCACGCTCGTGCACAAGCACAACGTGCTCGTCCACGCCGGGCACCTGTGGCGCCGGACCGTCGAGGCCCTCAACGCCGAGCACCCCGACGTCACGGTCGACTACCTCCACGTCGACGCCGCGACGATCTTCCTCACGACCGACCCGCAGCGCTTCGACGTCGTCGTCACCGACAACCTCTTCGGCGACATCCTCACCGACCTCGCCGCCGCCGTCACCGGCGGCATCGGCCTGGCGGCGAGCGGCAACGTCAACCCCGACCGCACGGCCCCGAGCATGTTCGAGCCGGTCCACGGCTCGGCCCCCGACATCGCCGGGCAGGGGGTCGCCGACCCCACCGCGACGTTCCTGTCGGTCGCGCTGCTGCTGGAGCACGTCGGGCTCGCCGCGGCGGCCGGGCGCGTGCACACCGCGGTCGTCGAGGCCCTCGGCGCCCGGGAGCCGTCCGCCGCGCGGCCGGGCACCGCGCAGGTGACCGCCGACGTCCTCGCCCGCCTCGGCGCGTGAGGGGCTGCCCTAGGCTGGCCGGACGCCGGCGAGGGCGCCGGGCGGACAGGCTGGGAGGCGCACGATGACGCAGACGGACACGCAGACGGGCACCCCGCAGGCGATGGAGCGGGCGCTCGACGAGGCCCCCGCGCTGGAGTTCGTCGTGGACCCGGACGTCGTCCGCCGCAGCGACGACGAGCGCACCCAGATCCTCGGGGCGCCGGGGTTCGGCAAGCACTTCACCGACCACATGGTCACCGCGACGTGGACCCCCGACGGCGGCTGGCACGACGCGCGCGTCCGGGCCTTCGGCCCCATCACGCTGTCCCCGGCCGCGGCGGTCCTGCACTACGCGCAGGAGGTGTTCGAGGGCCTCAAGGCGTACCGGCACGAGGACGGGTCGGTGTGGTCGTTCCGCCCCGAGGCGAATGCGGCCCGCTTCGCCCGCTCGGCGCGGCGGCTCGCGCTGCCGGAGCTGCCCGAGGCCGCGTTCCTCGCGAGCCTCGAGGCGCTCGTCGGCGCCGACGCCGACTGGGTGCCGACCGGCGGCGAGGCGAGCCTGTACCTGCGGCCCTTCATGTTCGCCAGCGAGTCGTTCCTCGGGGTGCGCCCGGCCCACGAGGTGACGTACTGCCTCATCGCCTCGCCCGCCGGGTCGTACTTCGCGGGCGGCGTGACCCCGGTCAGCATCTGGCTCACCACCGACTACACGCGCGCCGCCCCGGGCGGGACCGGCGAGGCCAAGTGCGGCGGCAACTACGCCGCGAGCCTCGCCGCGCAGCAGGAGGCCATCGGCCACGGCTGCGACCAGGTGTGCTTCCTCGACGCGACCGAGCACCGCTGGGTCGAGGAGCTGGGCGGCATGAACCTGTACTTCGTGCACGCGGACGGCACGCTCGTCACGCCGTCCCTGACCGGCACCATCCTCGAGGGCGTCACCCGCTCGTCCATCCTCACCCTGGCCGGGGAGCTCGGGCACCGGGTCGAGGAGCGGCGCGTGTCGGTCGACGAGTGGCGCGACGGCGTCGCGGGCGGCGAGATCACCGAGGTGTTCGCGTGCGGCACGGCCGCGGTCGTCACGCCGCTCGGGCGCCTCGCGTGGGACGGCGGCGAGGTCGTCATGGGCACCGAGCCGGGCCCGGTCACCACGCAGGTCCGCGAGCGGCTGCTCGGCATCCAGTACGGCCGCGAGGCGGACACCCACGGCTGGCTGCGCCGGCTGGCATGACGTGGTGACGGTGGTGGCGTGAGCGGGGTGCAGGTCTACGACACGACGCTGCGCGACGGGGCCCAGCAGGAGGGGCTGTCGCTGTCGGTCGCGGACAAGCTCGCGATCGCCGTGCACCTCGACGACCTCGGCGTCGGCGTCATCGAGGGCGGCTGGCCCGGCGCGATCCCCAAGGACACGGAGTTCTTCGCCCGCGCCGCGGACGAGCTGACGCTGCGGCACGCGCGCCTGGCCGCCTTCGGCGCGACCCGCCGGGCCGGCGGGCGGGCGGCGAGCGACGCGCAGGTGCGGGCGCTGCTGGACTCCCGGGCGCCCGTCGTCACCCTCGTCGCCAAGAGCCACACCGGCCACGTCGAGCGCGCCCTGCGCACGACCCTCGCGGAGAACCTCGAGATGGTGCGCGACAGCGTCGCGTTCCTCGTGGGCGAGGGCCGCGAGGTCGTGCTCGACGCCGAGCACTTCTTCGACGGCTTCCTGCTCGACCGCGACTACGCCCTGGCGGTGCTGCGGACCGCGGTGGAGGCGGGCGCCTCGACCGTCGCGCTGTGCGACACCAACGGCGGCCACCTGCCCGGCGTCGTCGCCGACGTCGTCGCCGACGTGGCCGTCGCGGTCGGCGCGCCGATGGGCATCCACTGCCACAACGACACCGGCTGCGCGGTCGCCAACACCCTCGCGGCGGTCGACGCGGGCGCCGTGCAGGTGCAGGGCACGCTCAACGGCTACGGCGAGCGGACCGGCAACGCGGACCTCGTGACGGTCGTGGCGAACCTCGAGCTCAAGCGGGGCACGCCCGTGCTGCGCGAGGGCGGCCTCGCCGAGGCGAGCCGGATCGCGCACGCCGTCAGCGAGATCACCAACGTGCCGCCGTACTCGCGGCAGCCGTACGTCGGTGCCAGCGCCTTCACGCACAAGGCCGGGCTGCACGCGAGCGCGATCCGCGTCGACCCCGACCTGTACCAGCACATCGACCCGCGGACCGTCGGCAACGACATGCGGATGCTCGTCTCGGAGATGGCGGGGCGCTCGAGCATCGAGCTCAAGGGCCGCGAGCTGGGCCTCGACCTCTCGGAGCCGGCGCTGCTGACGGCCGTCGCCGACGCCGTCAAGGCGCGCGAGGCCGAGGGGTACACCTTCGAGGCGGCCGACGCCTCCTTCGAGCTCCTCGTGCGACGCACCGCGTGCGAGCAGGGCCGCGGCGAGGGCGTGCCCGACTACTTCCACGTCGACTCCTGGCGCGTCACCACCGAGATGCGCCCCGGCGGCACGCACGGGGGCGCGCTGTCGGAGGCGACGGTCCGGCTGGTGCTCAAGGGCGAGCGCTGCATCGCGGTCGGGGAGGGCAACGGCCCCGTCAACGCGCTCGACGCCGCGCTGCGCAGCGCACTCACCCCCACCTACCCCGAGCTCGAGCACCTCGACCTCGTCGACTTCCGCGTCCGCATCCTCGACGCGTCCCACGGCACGGACGCCGTGACCCGGGTGCTGCTGGAGACCGCCGACGACGCCTCGACGTGGACGACGGTCGGCGTCGGGCCGAACGTCGTCGAGGCCTCGTGGGAGGCGCTCGTCGACGGGCTCGCGCACGGCCTGCTGCGCCGCGGCGTGCCGTCGCGGGCGTGAGCGGGCGCGCGTGAGCGGGCGCGCGTGAGTTCGCGAGCCTTCCTCGCCGGTTCCCGGGCGGCGCTGCGCCTGGTCGCGAGCGAGCGGGTCGCCGCGCGCTGGGACGAGGCGTCGGTGCTCGCGGGCATGAGCGTCGGGGAGCTCGCCGCGCACCTCGCCCGCGCCGTCCTGCAGGTGCAGGCGTACCGCGGCGCGCCGGTGCCGGCCGGGGTGGCCCCCCTCGACGCCGCCGGGTACTACGCCGGGCTCGAGGGCGCGGCCGAGCCCTCGTCGGCGCTCAACACGGGCGTGCGGGAGCGGGCCGCGGCCACCGCCGCCGACGGCCACGACGCGCTCGTCGCGTCGCTGCGCGCCGCGGTCGACGACCTCGCCGCCGCACTGCCGGACGCCGCCGCGGACGAGGTGCTCGCGGTCGGCCACCGCCGCGACCAGGTGCTGGGCGTCGGGGAGTACCTGCGCACCCGCTGCGTCGAGCTCGCGGTGCACCTGGAGGACCTCGCCCTGTCGCTCGGCTGCGAGCCCGGCGCCCCGCCGTCGACCGTGGCCGTGGCGGTCGAGGTGCTGCAGGAGGCCGCCCGGCGCCGCCACGGCGACGCGGCCGTGCTGCGGGCCCTCGCCCGGCGCGAGCGGGACGCGCTCGACGCCGCCCGGGTGCTGTAGGCGCTCCGTGACGACGCCGGTCCACCGCCGGCGCTCGGCGGGCCTGTCGCGGGCCTCCGGTGGGACTCTCGCGCGACCGCCGCAAGCCCTGCAGTCAGGATCCCGGACGGCAGGGCCGGTATGGGGCGGAGCGGACGGTTCCCGGGTCCGGATGACGGTCGCTAGGGCGGTGAGGGTCCGGTCGGGCGATCCTCCGGTCCGGATTCCGGACGTCAAGGCCGTGGCGGGGTCGGTCAGGACGGTCCTCGGTCCGGTTTCCGGACGGTACGAACGCTCAGGGCCGGAACGGGTGTCCTCGGGTCCGGATTCCGGACGACGGGGTCTGGAGCCGTCAGGGGCGACCCATTCCGTCGACGCGGGCGCGAGGCTGCAACCTAGGCGCCCGCGGCGCCCGCCTGCGCCGCCCACGCCCGCACCCGCTCGACGCTCTCGGCCTCCGACAGGTCCTCCACCCGGGTCATCACCGACCAGCGGACGCCGAACGGGTCGCGCAGGCTCGCGAAGTGGTCGCCCGACACGAACGTCGACGGCGGCTCCCGGACCACGGCGCCCGCGGCCTCGGCCCGGGCCACGACGGCGTCGACGTCCTCGCAGTACAGCCCGAGGGAGTAGCAGTCGTCGTCCCCGGCGGGGGCGGGCACGAGGTGATAGTCGGGGTTCGGCTCGCCGAGCTGCAGGCGGCCGTGGCCGAGGTCGAGCTCGGCGTGGACGACGACCCCGCCCATCTCGGTGACGTCGACGACGCGCGCGCCGAAGACGTCGACGTAGAAGTCGACGGCCTCCCGGGCGGGCGCGACGACGAGGAACGGGGTGAGGCTCGTGCTGCCGTGCGGGACACCACGGGTGGTGTGCGCCCCGTCGGCCGCTCGGACGGGGGACCCGGTCTGCTCGCTCATGACGCCGACGCTAGGCAGCCGGCGCCGGGCACGGCTTGGACCTGCGCGACACGGTCGGCCTCCGGTCCTAGCGTGCGTCCCGTGGTCGCTCCCCGCGGCATCCTGTACCCGGCCCGTCTGCCCGAGCTGCACCGGCTCGCGCCCGAGGGCGCCGACGCCGCGCTCGTCCGCTGGTACTGGGTGCCCGAGTGGCGCCTCGCGCCGGGCCGCACCTCCCGGCAGCACGTCCTGTCGCACCCGTCGTGCAACCTCGTCGTCGAGCCGGGCGGCGTCGGTCTCGCCGGCCCGACGACCCGGGCCTCCCACCGCGACCTCACGGGGACCGGGTGGGCGGTCGGGGCCCTGCTCCGGCCCGCGGCGGTGCCGGCGCTGTCTCCCGACCCGTCGGCGGACCGGGACGCCTACCGGCCGGTGGCCGCACCCGACCTGCACGCGGGCGTGGTCGCCTGCATGACGGGCGACCGGCCGCCCGAGCGGCGCCGGGAGGCGGCGTGCGCGCTGCTGGCGGCGTGGCTGCGGGAGCGGGTGGGCCCGGTCGACGAGGACGGCCGGCGCGCCAACGCGATGCTCGACCTCGCGGAGGGCGACGGCACCGTCGTCACGCCCGAGGACCTCGCCCGCCGCCTCGCCGTCTCCACGCGCACGCTGGAGCGGCTCGCCCGCACGCACGTCGGGCTCCCACCGGCCGCGCTGCTGCGGCGCCGGCGGCTGCAGGAGGCGGCCGAGCGCGTCCGCCTCGACCCGCACGTGCCGCTCGCCGACCTCGCGGCCGAGCTCGGCTACGCCGACCACGCCCACCTCACGCGCGACTTCACGCGCGTGCTCGGCCTCACCCCGAGCGGCTACCGCCGCGAGGCGCAGGCCCCGTAGCCGGGGACGTCGCTAGCCTCCCGGGATGCAGCACGAGGAGCACCTCGTCCACCTGCGCCGCGAGCTCGAGGCGCTGCTGGCGGCAGCGGCGACCGCGGGCCCGTCGGCGGCGGTGCCGACCTGCGCGGACTGGACGGTCGCGGACCTGCTCGACCACCTCGGGGAGGGCTACCGGCGCGCCGCGGCGAGCGTCGGCGCCGCCTCCGAGCCCGACGTCCCGCCCCCCGCCGACGGACCGCGCGAGGCGCACGAGCACCTGCAGGCCGTCCTGGGCGCCGCCGGTGCGACGGCGCCCGCGTGGACGTGGGACGGGACGGACGCGACCGCCGGCTTCTGGTCCCGGCGCATGGCGCACGAGACGGCCGTGCACCGCGTCGACGTCGAGCTCGCCGCCGGGCTCGAGCCGGAGCCCGACGACGCGCTCGCCGCCGACGGCGTCGACGAGCTGCTCCGCGTCTTCGCGGCCGGTGACTGGTCGGACCTGCCGCAGCCGGGTCCGCCCGCCACCGTGGTGCTGCGCGTGCCGGGCGGGCGCGCGTGGACCGTCCGCGCCGAGCCCACCTCGCTCGCGGTCGTCGACGGTGCCGCGGGACCCCACGACGAGCACGGCCCGGCCGACGCGACGGTGCGCGCACGGGCGGGCGCGCTCCTGCTGTGGCTGTGGGGGCGCCCCCACGGCGACCTCGACGTCTCCGGCGACGCCGCGGCGGCGCACGCGCTCGCCGAGCGGCTCCGGGCCGTCACGACCTGAGGCCGGCCTCCCGCCCGAGCAGGGTGCCGCACACCCCCACGAGCCGGTCGCGCAGGACCGCCGCCCGGGCCGTCAGCTCCCGCTGCCGCGCGACGTACTCCGCCTTGCCCTCGGCGGTCTCCACGCGCACCGGGGCGTGGCCGTAGGAGGTGAGGTCGTACGGCGAGGCCTGCATGTCGAGCAGCCGGATCTCCCCGGCCAGCGCGAAGCAGTCCAGCGCGAGCCCACCCGGGACCGCCGGACCGAGCTTGGCCGCCCACTTGTGGCAGTCCATCGCCGCGTGCAGGCAGCCGGGCTGGTCGAGCTCCACCTGCCGCTCCCGCGTCGGCTGCAGCCGGTTGAGGCCGCGGGCGGGCGCGGTGAAGAAGCGGAACGCGTCGAAGTGGCTGCACCGCACCGGGTGGGACTCCACGACCGCGTCGGTGCCGGCCTGGCCCAGGCGCAGCGGCAGCGGGTGCCGCAGTGCCTCGCCGGCGTCCTGCCGGTACACCATCGCCCACTCGTGCAGGCCGAGGCAGCCGGTGAAGGCCGGCCGCGAGGCGGTCGCCCGCAGCAGCCGGTGCACGAAGCGGACGGTGTCCCCGCGTGCGGAGAGGAACCCGTCGGCGTCGAGCCGCACGACGCCGTCGCCGTCGGTCGTGTACCAGCGCCACGCCGCGTGCGGGGCGGGGCCGTCGTCGCCGGGGGCCAGGGCCGTGCCGGCACCCGGGTGCCAGCGGCGCAGCTGCGCCGGCCGGGTCGGGTAGTACGTCCACAGGAAGTCCTCGACGGCGTGGGCCTCGCCGCGGGCCCGGCGCGCCCGGTGCCCGGCGCTCAGCGCGTCGGCGCGCGCGGCGTGCGCGTCGGCGAGCGCCGTCCACGTCGCCGGGTCGAGCACCGTCCCCTCCCGCACGGGCACCAGGGTAGGCAGGGCCGCGCGGGCCGCCGGTAGCCTCGGCGACCGTGCGCATCGCGAGGTACACGGCAGGCGAGGACCCGGTCTACGGCGTCGTCGAGGGCGAGGTCGGCGAGGAGGTCGTCCACCAGGTCGTCGGCGACCCGCTGTACGTCGAGCCGACCCGGACCGGGCAGTCCCACGCGCTCGCCGACGTCCGCCTGCTCGCGCCGGTCATCCCGCGCAGCAAGGTGGTCGGCATCGGCAAGAACTACGCCGACCACGTCGAGGAGATGGGCGGCGGCACGCCCCCCGGCGAGCCCGCGGTGTTCCTCAAGCCCAACACGTCGGTCGTGGGGCCGATGGACCCGATCGTGCTGCCGTGGCAGTCGGAGGAGGTCCACTACGAGGGCGAGCTCGCCGTCGTCATCGGCCGGCTGTGCAAGGACGTGCCGCCGGACCGTGTGCCGGAGGTGGTCCTCGGCTACACGTGCGCGAACGACGTGACCGCCCGCGACCTGCAGAGGAGCGACCTGCAGTGGGCGCGCGCCAAGGGCTTCGACACGTTCTGCCCGCTCGGGCCGTGGCTCGTCACCGCCGACGAGCTCGCCGTCGAGGACCTGCGTCTCACCACGCGCGTGGACGGCGAGGTCGTGCAGGACAGCCGCACGAGCCTGCTGCTGCACGACGTCGTGCGGCTCGTGAGCCACGTGAGCGAGGCGTTCACGCTGCTGCCGGGCGACGTCATCCTCACCGGCACGCCCGCCGGGGTGGGTCCGCTGCGCGACGGGCAGGTCGTCGAGGTGGAGGTCGAGGGCATCGGGGTGCTCCGCAACCCCGTCCGCGACTCCGGTGACGGGGGTGCCGCGTGAGCCCGCAGCTGCACGAGGTCGCCCGCCACGGCGAGCACGCCGCCGACGTGCCCGTCCGCGTCCGCTTCTGCCCGTCGCCCACCGGCAGCCCCCACGTCGGCCTGGTCCGCACGGCGCTGTTCAACTGGGCGTACGCCCGCCACACGGGCGGCACGTTCGTGTTCCGCATCGAGGACACCGACGCCGCGCGGGACTCCCGGGAGTCCTACGACGCGCTGCTGGACTCCCTTCGCTGGCTCGGCCTGGACTGGGACGAGGGCCCGGAGGTCGGCGGCCCCCACGCGCCGTACCGGCAGTCGGAGCGGCGCGCGCTGTACGACGACGCGATCGCCCGGCTCGTGGAGGCCGGGCACCTGTACGAGTCGTTCTCCACCCCCGCCGAGGTCGAGCAGCGGCACCGCGACGCCGGCCGCGACCCCAAGCTCGGCTACGACAACCACGACCGCTACCTCACCGACGGCGCGCGGGAGGCGTTCCTCGCCGAGGGCCGGGTGCCCGTCCTGCGCTTCCGCATGCCGGACGCCGACGTCGTCGTCGACGACCTCGTGCGCGGCGAGATCCGGTTCGCGCAGGGCTCGGTGCCGGACTTCGCGGTCGTCCGCGCCAACGGCGACCCGCTCTACACCCTCGTCAACCCCGTCGACGACGCCCTCATGGGCATCACGCACGTGCTGCGCGGGGAGGACCTGCTGAGCTCGACGCCCCGCCAGGTCGCGCTGTACGACGCACTGGCCGCGGTCGGCATCGGTCACGGTGCGCCGCGCTTCGGCCACCTGCCGTACGTCATGGGCGAGGGCAACAAGAAGCTGAGCAAGCGCGACCCGGAGTCGAACCTGCTGCTGCACCGCGAGCGCGGGTTCCTGCCCGAGGGGCTGCTCAACTACCTCGCGCTGCTCGGCTGGGGCCTCGCGGAGGACCGGGACGTCTTCACGCTGGAGGAGATGGTCGAGGCCTTCGACGTCGTCGACGTCAACGCCAACCCCGCCCGCTTCGACGTCGCGAAGGCCGAGGCCATCAACGGCCAGCACCTGCGGGCGCTGCCGCCCGGCGAGCTCGCGCGCCGGGTCGTGCCCTACCTCGGTGGCCTCGTCGACGACCCGCCGACCCCCCGGCAGGCCGAGCTGCTGCAGGCCGCGGCCCCGCTCGTGCAGGAGCGCATGACCCTGCTCGGGCAGGCCCGGGACATGCTCGGCTTCCTCTTCGTGCCGGACGTCGCGCTGCTGCTGGACCGCGACAGCGTCGACGCGCTGCGGCCCGAGGCGCCGCAGGTGCTGCACGCCGCGCTCACGGCGCTGGAGGAGGTCCCCGTGTGGGACACCGCCTCGATCGAGGCGGCGCTGCGGGCGGCGCTCGTGGACGGCCTGGGCGTCAAGCCGAAGTTCGCCTTCGCGCCGGTCCGGGTCGCCGTCACCGGCCGGCGGGTGTCGCCGCCCCTGTTCGAGTCGATGGAGCTGCTGGGCCGGGACGGCTCGCTCGCCCGGCTGCGGCGCCTGGCCGGCGAGCTCGACGCCGCGCCGCCGGAGGCCTAGCCGAGCGGCACGAGCCACGCCTGCACGAGCAGCTCCCGGCTGCTCGTCGGCGGCTCCTCCAGCAGCCGGTCGGGCTCGCTCGTCGTGAGGTCGACGACGGGCTCGGCGGTGCGCCCGGTCGCGTCGGCGACCAGCTGCCCGCTCGCCCGGTCGCCGACGAGCACGACGGGCGTCGCGCCGTTCGCGCGCGCCCCCGCCGCGGCGGTGCGGAGCACCACCCCCAGCTCGGCCTCGGCCGCGGGGGTGCCGGCGACGTCGGCGGGCGGCTCGACGCCGACGAACGGCACCCCGCACAGCGCCCGCACGACGGGCGCCCACTCGACGCGGGCCCGGAACCCCACCGCCAGGACGGCCGGGTCCGGCCCCGCCGCCTCCAGCGCGCCGCACACGTCCTCCGCGGCCTGCGCCTGCCCGACCTCCGTCGCCTCGACGGCGACGGGTGCGGTGGCGGCCGCCGTCGGCACGAGCAGCAGCAGCGACAGCGCGGCGCCGACGAGGGGCCGAGCGGCCCGCCGCGCCCGGTCGGGTCCGCGTAGCCGGGCGACGACCCACGCGACGGCGGCCGTCGCGCACAGCACGACGAACGGGTACGTCACCGTCACGTAGCGCCGGTCCGCCCACGGGTGGTCGGGCGTGATGGCGGGGCGGTACAGGGACACGACGCTCACCGCGAGCGCGAGCCCGAACGGCAGGACCCACCCCGGCAGCGGCCCGCGGGCGAGCAGCGCGCGGACCCCGAGCACCGTCAGGACCACCGACGCGACCGCGGCGAGGGCCACGGTCGGCGGGCCGAGCCACCACACGAGCCACGTGACGGTGTCCTCGGCGTAGGTCCGCCAGCCGTCGGGGGCCAGGCCCTGCTGGGCCTGCAGCGCCTCGACGAAGTCGTCCTGGCCCGGCAGGTACGGCGCGCGGCGGTCCACGAGCCACAGCGGGCGGCTCGCCAGGACGAGCCACGCGAGCGCGACGACACCGCCGGCCAGCCACGGCAGCGCCCGGCCGAGCGCCGTCACGGCCGCGGGAGCACCGCCCGCCCAGCGCTCGGCGAGGGGCAGCCCGACGGCGAGCGCCGCGCAGCACACGACGAGCAGCACGAGACCGCCGAGCAGCAGCGGGCCGAGCGAGCTCATGACGGAGGCGATGTACGCCGAGTCCCAGAACGCCGTCGCCCAGGCGGCGGGCACGGCGGTGCCGAGCGAGCCGAGCGCGAGCGGGAGAGCGGCCGGGTGGCGCCGGCCCGCGAGCACGGCGACGACCGGGACGAGCAGGAGCAGCTCGCGGGCGGCGTCGATGCGCACGAGCAGGTTGGCCCCGAGCAGCAGCCCCGCGACCAGCCCGAGCGCGCGCGCCCGGCGGCGGGCGGCGAGGTCGGCGACCGCCCCGCCGCCGGCGTCGACGGCGGCGACGAGCAGCGCGACGCCCGCCGCGAGGTACAGCAGGGAGAACGGTTCCGAGAACGTCTGGCGCGCGACCAGCGCGAAGGGCTGCGCGCACGCGAGCAGCGTGACGGCGAGCAGCGACCAGCGGCCGACGAGCCGGGCCGCGAGCGCCCCGACGGCGAGCACCGCGAGGCCCGCGGCGAGCGCGGGGAGGACCGCGAGACCCGTCCAGCCCGCGACCCACCAGGCGACGCTCAGCAGGGCCGGGACCCCGACGAGGAACTGCGGCTGCACCCTCAGGGTGGGGGCCCCGTCCAGCACCGGTCCCGGGACGGAGTAGTTGGCGGCCGCGCCGACCCGCACCCAGGGGTCGGCCGCCGACAGGCCGAACGTCTCCACGCCGGGGTCGAGGGGCACACCGCCGTAGCGGGCGAGGGCGAGCGCGTACGTGGCGTAGGCGCCCGGGTCGCGCCGGACGACGACGTGCTCGCCGGCGGCGACGACGCCCCACCCGACGACGAGGACCGCGACGACCGCGAGCGCGACGGCGGTCGCGGGCTCCGTGCGCGGCAGGCGGAGCCGCGGCAGCACGGTGACGACGAGGGCGACGCCGACGAGGCCGGCGACGGCGGCCGAGAACGGGGACCACGCGCCGACCTGCTGCGCGAGCCCCGCCCACAGCACGACGGGGAGCGCGAGGAGCGCCGCGGCGACGGGCACCTGCAGCGGCAGCGCCGTGCCGGCGGTGGCGGCCGGTCGGGGGACCGGGGCCGTGCGACCCGTCGTGCGACCCGTCGTGCGGCCCGTCGCGAGCGCGTCCACCGAGCGGCCTCCCGCCTCGCGCGTGGTCCGGTCCCCGCGGGTGCGAGGCGGCGCGGGCCCCGCCCGCAGGCGCCCACGGTACGCACCCGCCGGGCCGCACGACGCCGGGCGCACGGCCGGCACGCGCCGGGGCGCGGGCGTTTTGGACCGCCCCCCGACCTCGGCTACCCTGGCTCCCGGCACGTCCGCCCGCGGACGGACCACCCATGGGGTATGGGGTAATTGGCAGCCCGGCTGATTCTGGTTCAGCTAGTCTAGGTTCGAGTCCTGGTACCCCAGCTCAGGGGACTGAGCGGCACACGGAGCACCACCTCGTGTGCGGTAGTCTTCACCGGCCCGGTCAGGGCACCTAGGGCCCCGTCGTCTAGCGGCCTAGGACGCCGCCCTCTCAAGGCGGTAGCGCCGGTTCGAATCCGGTCGGGGCTACACCACAGCGAAGGCCCGCTCCCTGCTGGGAGCGGGCCTTCGTCGTCGTCGGACGCCCCGGAGCCGGCCTCAGCGGGCGACGGGCCGGGGCGAGGCGGCCGGGACGCGCAGGCCGTTGCGGGCCGCGCCGTCCGCGCGGTGCTCGGGGCGCACGGTGCGTGCCGTCCGGTACGCCGGGGGCGCAGGCGGCAGCGGGCCTGCGGCCGCGGGGGCCGTCATGACGGCGACGCCCTCCCCGCCGGCCCGGCGCAGCGCCTCGGTGAGCCGGTTGGCGGCGGCCATGACGGCGGCGGCGTGCATGCGGCCCGGCTGCCGGGACAGCCGCTCGATGGGCCCGGACACGGAGATGGCGGCGATGACGCGGCCCTGCGAGCCGCGCACGGGCGCCGACACCGACGCGACACCCGGCTCGCGCTCGCCGATCGACTGCGCCCAGCCGCGGCGGCGCACCTGCGACAGCGTCGTGGCCGAGAAGCGCGCGCCGATGAGGCCCTTGTGGAGGCGGTCGGGCTCCTCCCACGCCAGCAGCACCTGCGCGGCGGAGCCCGCGAGCATGGTGAGGGTCGCGCCGACCGGGACGCTGTCGCGCAGGCCGCTCGGGCGCTCCGCCGCGGCGACGCACACCCGGTGCTCGCCCTGCCGGCGGTAGACCTGCGCGCTCTCGCCCGTGTGGTCGCGCAACGCCGCGAGGACGGGCTGCGCGGCGGCGAAGAGACGGTCCTCGCCCGCGGCGGCCGCGAGCTCCGCGACCCGGGGGCCGAGGACGAAGCGGCCGTTGCCGTCGCGGGCGACGAGGCGGTGGTGCTCGAGCGCGACCGCGAGGCGGTGCGCCGTGGGACGGGCGAGGCCCGTGCTCTCCACGAGCTGCGCGAGCGTGACGGGGCCGCCCTCGAGGGCTCCCAGCACGACCGCGGCCTTGTCCAGGACGCCGACTCCGCTACCCTTGTCCACGAGTCGATACTGCCGTCTCGGTCAGTGGGATGGCAAGTGCGTCGCCGAAGTCGCCGGCGCGACCATCGGCTCACTCGGCAGCGGCCCGCACCGGCCGCAGGAGGGCAGGCACACCGATGGGCAGGACGCTCGCGGAGAAGCTGTGGGACGCGCACGTCGTGCGCAAGGGCGAGGGGCAGGAACCGGACCTGCTCTACATCGACCTGCACCTCGTGCACGAGGTGACGAGCCCGCAGGCGTTCGAGGGCCTGCGGCTGGCCGGCCGCCCCGTCCGCCGCCCGGACCTCACCATCGCCACCGAGGACCACAACGTCCCCACCGACCCGGGCGTCGGGCGCACCACGCTCATCGCCGACCCGGTGAGCCGCACGCAGGTCGACACCCTGCGCAGCAACTGCGAGGAGTTCGGGGTCCGGCTGCACCCGCTCGGCGACGTCGAGCAGGGCATCGTCCACGTCGTCGGCCCCCAGCTCGGCCTCACGATGCCGGGCCTGACGGTCGTGTGCGGCGACAGCCACACCTCGACCCACGGCGCCTTCGGCGCCCTCGCCTTCGGGATCGGCACGAGCGAGGTCGAGCACGTCCTCGCGACGCAGACGCTGCCGCTGCGCCCGTTCCGCACCATGGCGATCACGGTCGACGGCGCGCTGCCGGAGGGCTCGACCGCGAAGGACATCATCCTCGCCGTCATCGCCCGCATCGGCACCGGCGGCGGCCAGGGCTTCGTGCTGGAGTACCGGGGCGAGGCCATCCGCAGCCTGTCCATGGAGGCGCGGATGACCATCTGCAACATGTCGATCGAGGCCGGTGCGCGGGCCGGCATGATCGCGCCGGACGAGACGACGTTCGACTACCTCCGGGGCCGCCCGCACGCCCCGCAGGGCGCGGACTGGGACGCCGCGGTCGAGTACTGGCGGACGCTGCGCAGCGACGACGACGCCGTCTTCGACGAGGAGGTCGTCCTCGACGCCGCCGACATCGAGCCGTTCGTCACGTGGGGCACCAACCCCGGTCAGGGCGTGCCGCTGTCGGCCAGCGTGCCGGACCCCGCCGCGATGCCGGACCCGTCGGCCCGCGCCGCGGCGGAGCGGGCGCTGGAGTACATGGCGCTGCAGGCCGGCACGCCCATGCGCGAAGTCAAGGTCGACACCGTCTTCATCGGCTCGTGCACGAACGGTCGCATCGAGGACCTGCGCGCCGCGGCCGAGGTCGTCCAGGGCCGCCACAAGCACCCCGACCTGCGCGTCATGGTCGTGCCCGGCTCGGCCCGCGTGCGGCTGCAGGCGGAGGAGGAGGGCCTCGACGTCGTCTTCAAGGAGTTCGGTGCGGAGTGGCGCGGCGCCGGCTGCTCGATGTGCCTCGGCATGAACCCCGACCAGCTGTCGCCGGGGGAGCGCAGCGCCTCGACGTCGAACCGCAACTTCGAGGGCCGGCAGGGCCGCGGCGGGCGCACGCACCTCGTGAGCCCGCTCGTCGCCGCGGCGACCGCCGTCCGCGGCACGCTGTCGAGCCCCGCCGACCTGGTCTGAGGAGGAACCGTCATGGAGCCGTTCACCACGCACACCGGCACGGGCGTCCCGCTGCGCGCGAGCAACGTCGACACCGACCAGATCATCCCCGCCGTCTACCTCAAGCGGGTCTCGCGCACCGGGTTCGAGGACGGCCTGTTCTCGGCGTGGCGGCAGGACCCGGGCTTCGTGCTCAACCGCGAGCCGTACGCCACAGGCAGCGTGCTCGTCGCCGGGCCGGACTTCGGCACGGGGTCCTCGCGCGAGCACGCGGTCTGGGCGCTCAAGGACTACGGCTTCCGGGCCGTGCTGTCCTCGCGCTTCGCCGACATCTTCCGCGGCAACGCCGGCAAGCAGGGTCTGGTCGCCGGCCGCCTCTCGCAGGAGGACGTCGAGCTGCTGTGGAAGCTGCTCGAGGAGCAGCCGGGGCTGGAGGTGACCGTCGACCTCGAGCAGCGGCAGGTCCGCTGCGCCGACGTCGTGTGCCCCATGGAGGTGGACGACTACACGCGCTGGCGGCTCATGGAGGGCCTCGACGACATCGGGCTCACGCTGCGCCACGAGGCCGAGGTCGCCGACTTCGAGGCGCGGCGGGAGGCGTGGCGACCGACCACGCTGCCCGCCCTGCCGACGCCCTCGTGACCGCGCGGCCGTGACCCGCAGGCCGTGACCGCCCGGCCGTCCCGCCCCGCCGACCCGGCGTTCGACGGGACCTCCTACGCCGCGGCCACCGCCCACCACCGGGCGCACGACGACGAGGTCCTCGCGCCGGTGCGGTGGCGGGCGGGGCTGCGGGTGCTCGACGTCGGCTGCGGGGTCGGCGACCTCACCCGGTCGTTGGCGGACCTCGTGGCGCCGGGCGGGGAGGTGCTCGGCGTCGACGCCTCGGCCTCGCAGGTCGACGTCGCCCGCGCCGGGGGCGCGCGGCCGGACGTCCGCTTCGCGGTCGCCCGCGTGCAGGACCTCGACGCCGTCGTGCCGGACGGCTGGGCCGATGTCGTCGTGTCCGTCGCCACCCTGCACTGGGTGCCGGAGGCCGACCAGCCCCGCGCCCACGACCGGCTCGCGCGGGTGCTCGCGCCCGGCGGCACGCTGCGGCTCGACCAGGGCGGCGCCGGGCAGATCGGGTCGGCGAGGCCCGTGCTCGACGACGTCGCCGCCGCGCACGGCCTCGGCCCGTCGCCGTGGTTCTTCCCCGACGCCCGCACGCTCGGCGACCTGCTCGCGGGGGCGGGCCTGGTCGTCGACGACGTGCGGCTCGTGCGCCAGCGCCGCGCGCTGCCGGACCGGGACGCGATGGCGGCGTGGCTCGTGAGCCAGGTCCTGCCCGGGTACCTGCGCGGGCCCGACGCCCCGCGCGGCGAGGACCGGCGGGCGCTGGAGCGGGCGGCCGTGGCCGCGTGCGCGACGGCGCTGCGGCGGGCGGACGGGTCCTACGACCAGGACTACGTGCGGGCGCAGGCGCTCGCACGCGCACCGCTCGGCGGCTCACGCGTGGACCGGGCGACGGCCTACCCGTAGCGTGACCGGCGCCAGGACCGCCCGAGGCCAGGAGGCAGCCGTGAACAGGAGCGACCTCGTCGCCGCCATCGCCGAGCGCATCGGCGACAAGAAGAAGGCCAAGCAGGCCGTCGACGCCCTCGTCGAGGCGATCACGGACGCCGTGGCCCGCGGGGAGAAGGTCGCCGTCAGCGGCCTCGGCACCTTCGAGCGCGCCTACCGGGCCGCCAGCGAGGAGCACGTCGACGTCGCGGGCGTCACGGTGCCGAAGTTCGAGCCGGCCAAGGGCTTCGCCGTCCTCGTCGATGAGGCGAAGGGCCTCGGGGTGCAGGCGATCGCCGTCGCGGCCGCCGCCGTCGCCGAGGGCAAGAAGGGGTCGCAGGTCGCCAAGGTCGCCAAGAAGGCGCAGGTCAAGGCCGAGAAGAAGTTCGGCAAGAAGGCGCGTCCCGTCACGCCCCCCGCCGAGGCGGTCCCGGCCGAGCCCCGCAGCACGACGCCGACCACCTCCGGTCGCGCGAGCGTGCCCGAGGCGGCGACGCAGGCCGCCACCCCGACCGCGAAGAAGACGGCGGCGAAGCAGGCGCCGGCGAAGAAGACGACCGCGAAGAAGACGACCGCGAAGAAGACGACGGCGAAGCAGGCGCCGGCGAAGAAGGCGACGCCGGCGACGACGACCGGCACGGCGACCGCGACCGACGCGGACAGCCGCAGCACCGACTCGACCGCCACGCTGCCGCCCACGCGCGCCAGCAGGACGACCGCGAAGAAGACGGCCGCGAAGAGGACGACGGCGCAGAAGACGACGGCGCAGAAGACGACCGCGCAGAAGACGACCGCGAAGAAGACGACCGCGCAGAAGACGACCGCGAGGACGACCCCGGCGACGAAGGCGACGGCGGCGGGTACCTCGGCGAGCACGACCGCGGGCACGACGACCGCGGGCACGACGGCCGCGAGGAAGACGACCGCGAGGAAGGCGACCGCGAGGAAGGCGACGGCGAGCGGCGCGACGCCGCCGGCCGCGTCGACGTCGAGCACGCCGGACGAGTCGGGCACGACGACGCCGACCGTCACGAAGGCCACCGCGCCCGGCGCGGCGACGCGCACCCCCGCGAAGCGGACGACGGCCCGGAAGTCCGCTCCGGCGAGCCGCTCGGCGGGCACGCGCTCGACCGGCGCGACGCCCACGCGCCGCCCGGCGGTGCGGTCGACGCCGACGCCGTCGAGCAGCGCCGCGGCCGGCACCGGTCAGGAGGGCGCCGGCGGCACGGCCTCGACGACGTCGGGGGACGACACCTGAGCCGCCCTGACCTGCCGGATGCCGGATCGGCGGCACCGATGCGCCACCATGGGGCCGTGACCGACACGCTCATCGTCCACGGCGGCTCGCCGCTGCACGGGCGCATCCGGCTGCGGGGCGCCAAGAACTTCGTGTCCAAGGCGATGGTGGCCTCGCTGCTCGGCGAGACCCCGAGCCGGCTGCGGAACGTGCCCGACATCCGCGACGTCGGCGTCGTCACGGGCCTGCTCGAGCTGCACGGCGTCTCCGTCAGCAACCAGGGCGAGGAGGGGCTGCTCCTCGACCCGAGCGAGGTCGAGAGCGCCCACAGCGCCGACATCGACGCCCACGCCGGCACGAGCCGCATCCCGATCCTGCTGTGCGGACCGCTGCTGCACCGCCTCGGCGAGGCGTTCATCCCGGACCTCGGCGGCTGCCGGATCGGCGACCGGCCGATCAACTACCACCTGGAGTCGCTGCGGCGCTTCGGCGCGACGGTCGACAAGCTCGCCTCCGGCATCCGGATCACGGCCCCGCACGGCCTCACGGGCACCCGCATCGAGCTGGAGTACCCCTCGGTCGGCGCCACCGAGCAGGTGCTGCTCACCGCCGTCCGGGCCGAGGGCGTCACCGAGCTGAAGAACGCCGCGACCGAGCCGGAGATCCTCGACCTCATCGCGGTGCTGCAGAAGATGGGCGCCATCATCAGCGTCGACACCGAGCGGGTCATCCGCATCGAGGGCGTCGACCGGCTCGAGGGCTACGACCACTACGCCCTCACCGACCGCATCGAGGCCGCCTCGTGGGCGTGCGCCGCGCTCGCCACGAAGGGCGACGTGTTCCTCGAGGGCGCCACGCAGCCGGAGATGATGACGTTCCTCAACACCTTCCGGAAGGTGGGCGGCCGCTTCGACGTGCAGCAGGACGGCATCCGCTTCTGGCACCCCGGCGGCGACCTGTCCTCGATCGTGCTGGAGACCGACGTCCACCCCGGCTTCATGACGGACTGGCAGCAGCCGCTCGTCGTCGCCCTCACCCAGGCGAGCGGGCTCAGCATCGTCCACGAGACGGTGTACGAGAACCGCTTCGGCTTCACCGAGGCGCTGCGCGAGATGGGCGCGACGATCCAGGTGTACCGGGAGTGCCTCGGCGGGGCGCGGTGCCGGTTCGGCCAGCGCAACTTCCAGCACAGCGCGGTCATCTCCGGCCCCGCGAAGCTGCACTCCGCCGACATCACCGTGCCGGACCTGCGGGGCGGCTTCAGCCACCTCATCGCCGCGCTCGCCGCCGAGGGTACCTCGCGGGTGCACGGCATCGGCCTCATCGACCGCGGCTACGAGCACTTCGGCGACAAGCTCGCCGCGCTGGGGGCGATGGTCGAGCGCGGCTGAGCCGCCCCTCGGAGGGCGCCCGCGGCCTCGGTGGTCCTGGCGCCCGTCCCGTGCTCGAGCAGCTCCGTCAGCTGCGCGAGCGTGTCGACGTCGTGGCGCACGCCCCACGGGGCCTCCCGCAGCCGGCGCGCCCCGAGCGCCTCGTGGCGGGCCGCCGAGCCCGCCCCGAAGGACGGCCGCAGCGACTGCGGCCGGGAGGCCGCGAGCAGCGACGTGCCCGTGCCGTCGGCGTCGGGCACCACGACCTGGCCCGCGCCGCCGGCCAGGAGCCGGGCGCAGCCGGCGAGGGTCTCGACGAGCTCGTCGGGCCGCAGCGACGGCAGGTCCGCGAGCAGCACCGCGCACGGCCGGTCGGGCCGGGCGGTGGCCGCCCCGGCGAGCACCGCGGCGTCGAGCCCCGACCCCGGGTCGCGGACCACGCGGGCGCCGAGCGCGGCGTGCTCCCGTGCGGTCGGCTCGTCGGCGGTGACGACGACGACGTCCGCGACGGGTCCGTCCGGCGCCCGGCACGCGAGCACGGCGGCCACCGTGTCGAGGGCGACGGCGCGGGCGAGGTCGGCCCGTCGGGCCGGCCCGGGCGGCACGAGCCGCGACTTGGCGCCGGGCCCGCCCTTGACGGGCAGCACGACCGTCCAGCCGGGGTGGGCCGTGGCGGCGGGGGCGCTCATCGTCCCGATCGTCCCACCGGGCGCGACGCTAGGGTGACCGCGTGAGCGCCGGCCCCGAGACCTCGTCACGGCAGGGGTGGGGGTACCGCCTCACGGTCGCGGTCGTCGTCCCCGTGCTCCGGCTGCTGGCGCGGCGGGACTGGCGCGGTGGCGAGCACCTGCCCGACGCGGGTGGTGTGGTGGCCGTGTCGACGCACGCGAGCGAGCTCGACCCCCTCACCTTCGCCCACTTCGTCCACGGGCACGGGCGCATCATGCGCTTCCTCGCGAAGGCGAGCCTGTTCCGCGTGCCCGGCCTCGGGGCGCTGCTGCGCAGCGCCGAGCAGATCCCCGTGCACCGCGGTGGCGACGCGAGCGCGACGTACCGCTCCGCCGTCGAGGCGGTCGAGGCGGGGCTGCTCGTCGCGGTGTTCCCCGAGGGCACCCTCACGCGCGACCCCGACCTGTGGCCGATGCGCGGCAAGACCGGTGCGGCCCGGATCGCGCTCAGCACGGGTGCGCCCGTCGTGCCGATCGGGCAGTGGGGCCCGCACCGTGTCCTGCCGCGCTACGGGCGCGTGCTCCGGCCGTTCCCCCGGAAGACGGTCCACGTGTGGGCGGGCCCGCCCGTCGACCTCGACGACCTCCGCGGCCGGCCGCTCGACCAGGCCGTCCTCGTCGAGGCGACCGACCGCATCATGCGCGCCCTCACCGCCATCGTCGCCGAGCAGCGCGGTGGGACGCCGCCCGCGACGCCCTTCGACCCGCGCGCCGCGGGCGTGCCGGAGACCGGCCGGTGGACCGGCGAGGAGGGCCGGCGCCCGTGAGCGGTGCGACGGTGTGCGTGCTGGGCAGCGGGTCGTGGGGCACGACGTTCGCAACCGTCACCGTCGACGCGGGCTGCCGCACCACGCTGTGGGGCCGGGACGCGGAGACCGTCCGGGCTGTCACCGAGGACCACGAGAACCCGCGCTACCTGCCGGGGGTCGCGCTGCCGCCGGGCCTGGCCGCGACCACCGACGCCGCCGCCGCGGTCGCGGCCGCCGAGGTCGTCGTCGTCGCGCTGCCGTCGAAGGTGCTGCGGGCGACGGTGGCGCCGCTCGCGGAGCACGTGCGCCCCGACGCGGTCCTCGTCAGCCTGTCCAAGGGCGTCGAGCACGGCACGGACCGGCGCATGAGCCAGGTCGTCGCCGACGCCGGCGGCGTGCCGGACACCCGGGTGGCGGTGGTGAGCGGGCCGAACCTCGCCCGGGAGATCGCCGCGCGGCAGCCCACCGCGACGGTCGTCGCCGCGAGCGAGGAGGCCGTGGCCGAGCGGGTCGCCGCCGCGTGCTCGACCGACTACTTCCGCCCGTACACCAACACCGACGTGGTGGGCGTCGAGATCGCGGGGGCGATGAAGAACGTCATCGCGCTCGCGGTCGGCATGGCCGTCGGCCTCGGCATGGGCGACAACTCCCGGGCGTCGCTCATCACGCGCGGGCTCGCGGAGACCGCGCGGCTCGGCGCGGCGCTCGGCGCGGACGCGCAGACCTTCGCCGGGCTCGCCGGGATGGGCGACCTCGTCGCGACGTGCACGTCGCCGCTCAGCCGCAACCGCACGTTCGGGGAGGAGCTCGGCCGCGGCGGCACGGTCGCCGACGTCGTCGCCCGCACCCGGCAGACCGCGGAGGGGGTCGTGTCGTGCGGCTCCCTGCTGCACCTCGCCCGCTCGCTCGGCGTCGACGTGCCCATCACCGAGGCCGTCACCGAGGTCGTGGAGGACCGGCTCCGCCCGCCGGACCTCGCCCGGCTTCTGCTGTCGCGCGCCCGCAAGCCCGAGGGGGCCTGAGCGCTACCGCGCGGTCCGGGTCGCGCCGTCGAGGGCCTGGGCGAGGTCCGCCCACAGGTCCTCGGCGTCCTCGATGCCGACCGACAGCCGCAGCAGGCCCTCCGGGACGGCCTCGGGCTCCGCGGCGTGCCGGCGGCGTCGCTCGAGGAGGGACTCGACCCCGCCGAGGCTCGTCGCGTGCACCCACAGCCGGGTCGACGCCGCGACGCGCTCGGCGCTCGCCGCGTCGGGCAGGTCGAGGGCGAGCAGCGTGCCGGGCCCGCGCATCTGCGCCTGCGCGACGGCGTGCCACGGGTCCTCGGGCAGCCCGGGGTAGCGGACGCGGAGCACGGCGGGGTGCTCCTGCGCGCGCCGGGCCACGAGCCCCGCCGTCGCCTGCGCGCGCTGCAGGCGCACGTCGAGGGTCCGCAGACCGCGCAGCGCGAGCCACGCCTCGAACGGCCCCGGCACGGCGCCGGTGCGGGTGCGGTGCTCCCGCAGCGCCGTCGCGAGGGCCGGGTCGGCGGCGACGGCCGCGCCGAGCAGCACGTCGGAGTGCCCGGCGACGGCCTTGGTGAGCGAGTGCACGACGACGTGCGCGCCGAGCGCGAGCGGGTTCTGCAGCAGCGGCGTCGCGAAGGTCCCGTCGACCGCGACGAGCGCGCCCGGCGCCGCGGCCGCGACGACCTCACGGACGTCGGTGAGCTCCATCGTCGGGTTGACGGGGGTCTCCAGCCACACCAGCCCCGTGCCCGGGACGGCCGCGGCCCGCGCGAGCGCGCCCGGCTCCGCCGGGTCGACGGCCACGACGTCGACCCCTCGGGTGTCGCGCAGGTGCCGGAGCAGCGCGACGGTGCCGGAGTACGCCCGCGCCGGCACGACCACCCGCGTCGAGCCGCCCGCGTGGGCCAGGGCCACCTCGACCGCGGCCGTCACCGCGGCGATGCCGGACCCGAGCAGGACCGCCTCGCCGCCCTCGAGCTCCCCGACGGCGGCCTCCAGCGCCTCCCACGTGCTCGTGCCGACCCTGGCGTAGTTGCGCACGGCCGGGTCGGCGAGGCCGTCGGGCCCGGTGCCGGCGTGGAAGGTGCTGCTCAGCTCGACGGAGGGGTTGAGCGGGCCGCCCGGCACCGCGGGCGGTCGCCCGGCGTGCACGAGGCGGGTGGCGGGGGAGTCGGGCACGCGCGCCAGCGTAGGCGTGCGCCCGCACCGGCACGGTGGCCGCTAGCCTCGCGGGCCATGAGCAGTCCCGCGGGCGGCGCCCGACGACCCCGCGTGGCGGTCCTCTTCGGCGGCCGCTCGGGCGAGCACGGCATCTCCTGCGTCACGGCCTCCGGGGTCCTCGCGGCGCTGGACCGCGAGCGCTACGACGTCGTCGCCGTCGGCATCACGCGCTCGGGGGCCTGGCTGCTCGTCGACGACGACCCCGCCGTGTGGCGGCTGCGGGGCCGGGACCTGCCGGAGGTCACCGACGCGTCCGCCGTGCAGCCGGGCCACGTGCTGCCGGCGACCGACTCCGCCGCGCCCGGCCTCGTGCGCGTGCCCGCCGACGGTGCGCCCGTGCCCGTCGGCGACGTCGACGTCGTGCTGCCGCTCCTGCACGGGCCCTACGGCGAGGACGGCACCGTGCAGGGCCTGCTCGAGCTCGCCGGGACGCGCTACGTCGGCTCGGGGGTGCTCGCCTCCGCGGCGTGCATGGACAAGCACACGATGAAGGTCCTCCTCGCCCACGCCGGCTTCGCCGTCGCCGACTGGGTCCTGCTGCAGCCGTCGGACTGGCGCGGCGAGGACGGCCCGGCCGCCACCGCGCGCCGGGTGAAGGAGCTCGGGTCGGCGCCCGTCTTCGTCAAGCCGTCCCGGGCCGGCAGCAGCCTCGGCATCACCCGGGTCGACGACCCCGCCGACACCGAGGCGCTGCTCGCCGCCCTCGACACCGCGGCCGAGCACGACCCGCGGGTCCTCGTCGAGGTCGGGGTGAGCGGCCGCGAGGTCGAGTGCGGCGTCCTGGGCGGCGCGGACGGGGCTACGCCGACCGCGAGCGTCTGCGGCGAGATCGTCGTGCACGGCGACGGCTTCTACGACTTCGAGGCGAAGTACCTCGACGGCTCCGCGGTCGACCTCGTCGCGCCCGCGGACCTGCCCGACGACGTCGCCGCGCACGTGCGCGAGCGCTCGGTGGCGGCCTTCGCCGCGCTCGGCTGCGAGGGCCTCGCGCGGGTGGACTGGTTCGTCGAGCCGGGCGGCGACCCGGACGCGCCGGGCGGGGCGCGGCTCGTGCTCAACGAGCTCAACACCATGCCGGGCTTCACGGCGACGTCGATGTACCCGGTGCTGTGGGACAGCACCGGCGTCGACTACCCCGAGCTCGTCGACCGGCTGCTCCGGCTCGCCCTCTCGCGCCCCACCGGCCTGCGCTGAGGCCGCCGGGCGGGTCGCCCGCTCAGCCGAGGCAGACGGCCTCGGACGGCAGGCCCGCCACGGCCGGTCCGACCTCGGGCAGCACCGACAGCGTCGCCGGACCGTACGTCGCCGGCACCTCGACCTCGACCGCCGGTCGGCGGCCGTACGTGGTGAGGATGGCGCCCGCGTCGGAGGAGGCGAGGAGGACCCAGTCCACCTGCTCGCCCTGCGGCCCCGTCACCGTCACGCACTCGGCGGCCGTCGGCCCCGTGGGCTCCACCCCGCACCGCAGCAGGACGGCGGGGTCGCCCCACGCGGCCGTGCCGGCGCCGGTCGTCTGCCGGGCCGGCTCCCCGGCGACGGTGCGTGGCAGGGCCGCGAGCAGGTCGTCGCAGGCCGGCGCGGCGGCGTCCGGGCCCGCCTCCACGGCGAGGGGCCCGGAGCAGGCACCCAGCAGCAGCGCCGCGGCCGGCGCGAGGGCGGCGGGGCCCGGCCTCAGACGTTGACGACCGGGCACGTGAGCGTCCGGGTGATGCCCGGCAGCTCCTGCACGCGCGCGACCACGAGACGGCCGAGCTCGTCGAGCGTCTCGGCCTGCACCTTGGCCACGACGTCGTAGGGACCCGTGACGTTCTCCACCCCGACCGTCTCCGCCATGCTGCGGATGGCCTCGGTCACGGTGCCGGCCTTGCCGACCTCTGTCTGCACGAGGATGTACGCCTGGACCACGGCCCGACCGTAGTGCCCCTGGAGGACGACCGCATGGACAGCCGCACCGTCGCCGACGCCGGCGAGGACGCCCTCGTCGCGCACGTGCTGGCGGCGCTCGGCGCGCCGCGCTCGCCCGACGTCCTCGTGCCGGCGGGCGACGACGCCGCCGTGCTCGCGACCGGCGGGGCCGTCGTGGTGAGCACCGACACCCTCGTGGCCGGCGTCGACTTCCGCGAGGACTGGTCGAGCGGGCGGGAGGTGGGGCGCAAGACCGTCGTGCAGGTCCTCGCCGACGTCGCGGCGATGGGCGCGCGACCGACCGGGCTCGTCGTGTCCCTCGCCGCGCCCGGCCACCTGCCGCTGGCGTGGGCGGAGGAGCTGGCTGCCGGCCTGCGCGAGGAGGTCGCCGCCGCCGGCGCCGACGTGCTCGGCGGCGACGTCGCGGAGTCACCGGTCGCGGTCGTCACCGGGACCGGGCTGGGTGTCCTCGACGGGCCCGCGCCCGCGGTCACGCGGGCCGGGGCGCGACCGGGCGACCTCGTCGTGCTCGGCCCGATGCCGGGGCGTCCGCTCGGGGCCTCCGCCGCCGGGCTCGCGGTGCTCGGCGCCGGGCCCGGGGTGCTCGAGGGGCTGCTGCGCGACCCCGACGCCGAGGTCGTCGAGGCGGTGCGGCTGTGCCTGGCGGCGCACCGGGCCCCGGCCGTCGACCACGCGGCCGGCGCGCGGGCGCGTGCCGCGGGCGCCACGGCGATGATCGACGTGAGCGACGGCCTGGTGCGCGACGCCACCCGTCTCGCCCGCGCCTCGGGGGTCGTCCTCGACCTGTCAGCCGCGGCGCTGGCGGCGCCGGCCGTCCTCGAGCGGGTCGCGACCGCGCTGGGGGAGCCGGCGGGGACCGCGGGCCGGTGGGTGCTGACGAGCGGGGAGGAGCACGCGATGCTCGCCACCGTCGGAGCGGACGCGACCGGGCTCGACGGCTGGCGGGTCGTCGGTACGTGCCGCGCCGCCCCGGACGGGGCGGCGCCGGTCCTGCTCGACGGCGAGGACGTGCGCCGCCGGGTCGGTGGTGCGGGCGGCTGGACGCACTACGGCCGCCGTCCCGGGCGGGACGACGGCCGCGAGGTGCCGTAGGGACGGCAGGTCGGCGCCGGGGTCAGCGCGTGACCTTGCCCGCCTTCAGGCAGGAGGTGCAGACGTTCATGCGCTTCGGCGTCGCGCCCACGAACGCACGGACCCGCTGGATGTTCGGGTTCCAACGACGCTTGGTGCGCCGGTGCGAGTGGGAGATGCTGTGACCGAAGCCGGGGCCCTTGCCGCAGACGTCACAGGTGGCAGCCACGGGTGTCTCCTCGGAAGCAGTTGGATCAGGGGCCGCCCGTGCCGGGCGCCCTCGGGGACGTGAGCCCCCCGGGTACCGGCAGGCAACCACGACAGACTACCGGACGACCCGGGTGCTCCCTGACGGCGTGCGTCCGGGGTCCTCCGTATCGTGCGCGGCATGACGGGCGAGGACGGGCACGCCGCGGCGGGCGGGCCGCTGTCGCGCGCCCGGCTCGTGCGGTGGGCGCACCTCGTCGCCGAGCGGCTCGAGCGCGCGCGGGCGCAGCTCGACGCCCTCAACGTCTTCCCGGTCGCCGACGGGGACACCGGCACCAACCTCGCCCTCACCGTCTCGCGCGCCCTCGGCGCCGCCGACGACGCCGACGGGGTGGCGCGGGCGCTGCTCGTGCAGGCGCGCGGGAGCTCGGGGGTCATCGCCAGCCAGCTCGTCCGCGGCTGGACCGAGGTGCTGCTGGCCGCCGACGCCGCCGGCCGGCGCCCGCTGGACGCGCCCGGCGGGGTGCCCGCCGGTGCCGTCGCCGAGGCGCTCGCCCGCGGCGACGCGCTCGCCTGGCAGGCCGTCGCCGAGCCGGTGGAGGGCACGGTGCTGTCGGTG